>JAPLMV010000144.1 GCA_026386835.1 Planctomycetota bacterium
ACAAGCAAAGTTTCCCTGATTAAGTTAAGATAACCTTCGTACCTTTCTTCAAACCTACGGTTAAAAAAGTAGAAAGTATTCTTTTCAATAACCGTTCTGAACTTTTCCTCTACAGATTTTACCATAAAGTCACTTTTTGAAGTATGCTATTGTTCCATACTATATTAATCTGAGATTTTCCATATCAAACGTTTAGCTACACAACCAAGCCCTTCGATTCTATTATAATACCAAAGTCTTACTCGAATTGCCTTTTATTTTTTCAATATTTCCTGTCTGTGTCGGCAGAAATCCTCAATTTTTTGGTTTCCAATTCGCAATTTGTTTTCTAATATACTGTTATGCTTGAGAAAGGATTAGTACAGATTTATACAGGCGACGGCAAGGGTAAAACCACGGCGGCGTTCGGCTTGGCACTGCGGGCGGCATGCGGGGGGCATAAGGTCCTGGTTTATCAATTCCTTAAGCCTTCCTCGCTTGAAATGGGCGAATGTGCGGCACTTAGAAACTGCGAAATGAATATCAAAACCGAGTCGCTTAATATACAATGGGACATGTCAAAATCATTCAGCGACAACGAGAAATTTTGCGAGGTTCAGGCGGCAATCAAAGAAGTGCTCGAGAAAATAGCCGATGCAGCAGAAAAGAGAGTTTACGATTGTATCATACTCGATGAGATTATATTTTGCCTTTCGAAGGGCCTGGCCAGGCTCAAACATATAAAAAATATTATCGAGAGGAGAAATCCAGGCGTTGAAATAGTACTGACAGGCAGAGGAGCAACGGAAGAACTGATAAAGCTGGCGGATTTGGTGACGGAGATGAGAAAAATCAAGCACCCGTTTGATAAGGGAATAGGAGCGAGAAAGGGAATAGAGTATTAGCATACAGCATATAGCGGATAGGAAGAAGACAGGAAGGTTTGATATGTCAAAGAAGGTTGCGGTGATAATTTGTGCGGCAGGTGCGAGCAGCAGATTCGGGGGCAGGCGGAAAAAGCCGTTCATGGACGTTGGTGGAAGGGCAACGTTTTTATACAGCGTTGAATTGTTTTCGGCAAGGGACGATGTAAAACAGATACTGCTGGCAATTCCAAAGGAAGAAGAGGAGCTGGTAAATATCAAATGGGGCGCGAATCTGCAATTCTTCCATGTGAAAATATGCATAGGCGGTTTGGAACGATTTGAAACCGTAGGCAAGGCGATGGAACTTGTCAAAGACGATATCGAGCTTATTGCAGTTCATGATGCCGTGCGGTGCTGTGTTACGGAGAAATGGATTACGGAGTGTTTTGAAACGGCGGCTAAAATGGGTGCGGCGATATTAGCCTGTCCTGTGGCAGCGACAATAAAAAAATGCAGGGATAATACGATAATCGAGACAGTCGACAGGACGGGGCTTTATGAGGCACAAACGCCACAGGTTTTTGACGCAAAACTTCTAAGGGAGGCCTACGCTAATCTGAAAAATTTAGATAAAATAAAAATCAGCGACGATTCACAACTTGTGGAGGCGCTTGGGCACAAGGTCTCAATCGTAGAGACGGATTATTCGAATATAAAAATAACCACATCGAGCGACCTTGCGATTGCAGAAGCAATAATGAAAAGCCGACCGAAAGAACTGCCTAAAGGGCCTGTTGGGCCTTATATTGAAGCACAGTGGTAGGTTCGTCGCTCGTGGCTCGTATCTCGTCGCTCGTAATTTACTGCACGCTGTCCGCTGAACACTGAACGCTAACTTAGTTGTTTGCGGTGCCTGTTTTTGCGTTAGCGGATTCCCAGAGAATCAGGCCTACCTCATGGGGATTAACCAAATCATCGTGTTTTGGCAGGACTCGTACGGCAAGGCCGTGTCTGCCGGAAGTTTTGCACCGCATTACGCCGGCAAACCAGTGCTCACCGTCATGACTTTCAGATTGTTTATAATCCATTTTGACGGCGGAACCTTCTCTAATATCGCCCCATGCATCAATCGGACCAAAATAAAGTTCAACCGAGACATTATCCGGATCGACTTTGCCGAGGCGGACGAGTGCCTTGACCTTCAATTCTGAGCCGACCTTAAGCGTTGGCTGCTTTGAGTCAGTATGGACACTATCACCATCACCGTTGTTTCCGATTTGTATCTGCACATCTTTAATATCAACTGCGGGCCAGGCGCTTTTGATTGTGGACTTCCATGTTGAAAGTTCCTTTGCACGTAACATAGCCTCGGCAGTGAGGTATTTCCACTTGGCGGCAGCTGGGTTGTAAAACTTACGTGTATAGTCGGCTACCATTCGATGTGTGCTGAATCTGGGCGCAATCCACTTGATGGAGTTTTTGACCCTGCGTACCCATGCCCTGGGGAGTCCATCAGCGGAACGTGTATAAAACAGAGGTACAATCTCATTCTCTAACATATTGTAAATGGCCTGTGACTCGACCGTATCCTGATAACCTGCATCCTGATAGTTTTCACCAGCGCCGATAATCCAGCCTCCTTCAGGTGTATAACCTTCGCACCACCAACCGTCATAAGTGCTCATATTCAGAGCGCCATTGATGGCGGCTTTCATACCGCTTGTTCCGCTTGCTTCCATGGGAGGGCGAGGGTTATTAAGCCAGACATCAACGCCGCGAACAAGGTATCTTGCAACGTTAATATCATAGTCCTCGAGGAATACAATCCGCCGTCTTGCATCGTACTTTGTAACAAAATGCATTATTTGGCGGATAATCTCTTTTCCTTCTGTGTCGCTTGGGTGCGCCTTGCCTGCAAAAATAATCTGCACAGGACGGCTTGGGTTATTAAGCAGTTTCATAAGCCGCTGCGGGTCGGTAAGCAACAGGTTTCCTCTCTTGTATGTCGCAAATCTTCTGGCAAAACCAATGGTGAGCGCCTCTGGGTCAAGTACCTCTTCGGCCCAGTTGAGTTCTGTATGGTAAGTACCTCTTTGCTGCATCTGTGCCTTGAGGCGTGTTCTGGCAAAGGCGATAAGAGAGACCTTTGACCGTTGATGAGTCCGCCAGAGTTCTTCATCCGGAATCTGGTCGATGTTTTCCCAAATCGACTTTGCAGCGGTTTCATCTGCCCAATTTGGGCCAAGATACCTTTCAAACAGGGAGTTCATTTCCCCCGAGAGCCAGCCTTTGCAATGTGCGCCGTTTGTGATTGCCTTTATTGGGACTTCGTTAATGGGGACCCCCGGCCAAAGCCCTGCCCACATCTGGCGAGAGACCTCTCCGTGGAGTTTACTTACGCCGTTTCGATAGGCGCTGAGCTTCATCGCCAAAATAGGCATTTTGAATAATTCGGTATCATTGTCAGGATTCATTCTGCCCAGGCCGAGAAATTCTTTTTTGCCTATTCCGAGCGATGGGAAGTAGCCTGCGAAATATTTATCAATCATTTCTATCGGGAATTCGTCGAGGCCTGCTTTTACTGGTGTATGTATGGTAAAGACATTGCCTGCTTTTGTAGCTTCGAAGGCCTCGTCAAAGGTCATATTCTTGTCGGCGAGCAGCAGTCTGATTCGCTCCAGCGCCATAAAGGCGGCGTGTCCTTCATTCATGTGGCAGACGGTGGGATTGATATTCATTGCCCTTAAGGCCCGCAATCCACCGATACCGAGCATTATTTCCTGACGAATTCTCATTTCCCGGTCTCCGCCGTAGAGATTGGAAGTAATCTGTCGGTCATGAGACGAATTCGCAGGGATATTTGTGTCCATCAAATAAAGTTTTACTCTGCCGACGGATATGCACCATATCTGTGCATGGACTGTACCGCCCGGGTATTCAACACCGATGGTCAACGGCTGCTCGTTTTTATCTCGAATAAGTTCAAGCGGCATATTGTAGAAATCGTTCTCTGCATAGACCTCCTGCTGCCAGCCGTCAATATTTAAGTATTGTCTGAAATAACCTTTTTGATACAGCAGGCCGACGGCAACCAGAGGGATACCAAGGTCGGATGCGCTTTTTAAATGGTCTCCTGCGAGAAGCCCCAGACCGCCGGAATAAATAGGGAGTGACTCGTGGATACCAAATTCAGCACAAAAGTATGCGATGGTCGGTTCGGTACATTTTGAATTGACCTTTTCGAACCAGGTCGGGCCCTCAAGATAAAGTTTTAACTTTTCAGCGGCACGTTTAAGCTGGCATACATACCCCTGATTTTCTGCCAGGGCATCAAGGTTCTCCTGCGAAACAGCGCCGAGAAGCTTGATTGGATTATGATTACAGGCCTTCCATAACTTGTTGTCGATATGTTTGAAAAGCTCTACAAACTCGAGATTCCAGCACCAAAACATATTTTTTGCAATAAACTCGAGTTCCTTCAGGGTATCCGGTAATGCCGGCAAAACCATAAAGCTGCGTACACTTGGCATTTTTTTTGTCTCCGTAAGCCTATTAACAACAAATATTAAGAGCCATAGCTGCAAAAAGACTGTTCTTTTGCTGTTCTTATTTAATCGGCCAAAGCACTGATTAGCTTAACAGGAAAAAACTAAACAAAAGGCAGGTCCGAAAATATCTCATAGCCCGATAAAACAGCCTTTTTTTTTGAGCTATTCCCGCAGGAAATTTAAGGCATTCGTACCATATCAGTTCGATATGAATTCAGTATTTTCATGCAAGATCATGCAGAGAAGGTAATAAAAAAGGCCCGTATTTACAGGCCTTTATTTAAGATTGCAGGTTTTACCGCCGCATCTGCCGTAAGAAAGGGTTTGAATAAAACCCATCAATTCAAGTGGGCAGTCGTTACATGTGTCCGGAAATCCTATCGAGTAGGCATATCCGATCCGCAAAGATCCGACTTCCCTATAATGGGTGTATCGGTTTTTTCAAATCACACAATCCATACGAACATCGCAGGGGTCAGCCTGCATTATTATTTGTACCAAATTTAAAAGGAAAAGTCAAGAACAAACTTAAATTTTGCACTGCTTTGTTGTTGTCTTTTGGTTTTTAAGCCGTTTTCCCAGGAGTGAAATTTAACCATAAAAATCAAAAAACAGACCTTGTATTAAACTGATAGTGAAATGGAAATAGGTTGAACAGCTTTAAGTGATTTTTAATCCGCAGAAACACATCTGCCTTTTGCCCAAGCAAGCAACTGGCGGACTTTTTCAGCCATAGTCACAGAAAGTGGAGGGGAATTTTGCAAGGCAGAAAGAATGCCATTTGTATCCAGCTCGGTCTTATTTGCGTAAGCCTCGTGCAGTGCGGAAAGAATAGCCTGTTCGATTTCTGAGCCGCTGTAATTTTGTGAAGCATCGGCCAATTTGTCGAGGTCAAAGTGTTTTGGGTCTCTGCGGCGTTTTTTTAAGTGAATTGTAAATATCTCCATGCGAACAGCATGGTCAGGCAATTCGACGAAAAATATTTCATCAAATCGTCCCTTTCGCAAAAGTTCCGGCGGCAATGCCTCGATATCGTTTGCGGTAGCAACAACGAAGACCGGCGCTTCGTGCTCCTGGAGCCATGTGAGCAAAGTACCGAACATTCTCTGTGACAGGCCGCCATCGACGCTTCTGCTTGCAGCGGAGGCAAAGGCCTTTTCGATCTCATCTATCCACAGAACCACCGGCGACATCATCTCGGTCTGTCGGAGGGCGTCACGGAGATTACGTTCTGATTCCCCGATATAACAGGCGTACAGAGCGCCTGGGTCCATTCTTAAAAGCGGCAATTGCCAGGCGGTTGCGATTGCCTTAGCACAAAGGCTTTTCCCAGCCCCCTGAACGCCGAGCATAAGGACACCACGAGGCGCTTTAAGGCCAAATTCGACAGCTTTGGCGCCGAAGGCATCCTTTCGGAGTTTGAGCCATCTTTTCAACCGCTTCATACCGCCGATTTCGCTTAAGTCCAGAGGCGTCTGTATGTATTCGAGCAAACCACCGCTCTGAATCATTCGACGTTTTCCGGCAATAACTTCATTTATATCGTTGTCGTCGAATCGCTGATCATTAGAGGTGGCATCAATGATAATCTGCTGGGCCTGACGACGGCTCAATCCGCGAAGATTTCTCACAACAGCATCGAGGCCTGCCCGCGTGATTCCGATTTCGATGGGCTTTTTGTGGTGAAGCCTTTTGAGTGTGGTGTTGATTATATCCTGCAGCTCTTTTTCATCAGGAAAGGAAATTTCGAGTGGAGCGGAGTATGATTTTATGACGCTGGGAAGTTTATCTTCACTGTCAATCATTATAAGTGTACTGTTTTTTTTGCTGAAACGGTCAATCATATCGCGCAAAATCCGCGAGGTTTTTCCACTGTTAAGATGAGCCGCAAGGTCGAGAGTTACACAAATGGAACCGTCTTTGGAACCTGCCAGATTACACAGGCCCGTATCCGGCTTATCGGTATCAGCCACTATGGGGCCTTCAGCCTGCAGGGCAATCCAATTTCTGACACCCTCGGAAAAAGTCCATACCCATACATCGCATTTAAGATTCATTGCCGCCTGTCGCACAACCTCGAGCGCATACTGCTCTTCGTATGTAACGATGGATATACAGCAATGTCCGCCTGTGATAAGCTGTTCCAAACGATCGAAATCACCCATCGGAAAATGTCCCTTCTTTTGTCCAATAGAATCTATAAATTCTTATGTTCAGGAGGTTCGCAACTCTGCGCCGATGGAAACGGTGAGACTATTCAGGATGGCCTTTTCAAAGCCGTCAACAGTATCGTGGGTCAATGTGCCGTCTTCGTCTCTAAACCTCAGAGAAAGCGTAAGACTCTTTTTGCCGACCGCGATGCCTTTGCCTCGATATATGCCCACAAATCGAACATCTTCCAACTCACTGCACACTTTTTTATTCACGGCTGCGATGATATCCGCCCAGGCAATCTGTTCATCGACAACTAATGAAAGGTCTCGCTCTATGGCTGGGAATCTCGGTATGGGCCTGATTTTAACAGGTCCGCTATGCAGAACAAGAAGCTCGTCAAGTTCGAGCTCGGCTGCACAAGGCGAAAGGGTCTTGAAATCGAATTTATCTTTAACCACCTGTGAAACAATTCCTGCAGTTCCTATAATCCTGCCGTTGGCTGTAATTTGAGCGCCAAGGTTTGCCCAGAACAAATCGGCCGGGGTAAAAACAACATTGACAGTTTTATTGATATTTTTTAATAAGCCCTCAATAACACCCCGCAGGTCTCTTAAATCACCGTCACAGACCAGAGTCAATCTGGTTTTTTCAATCGGCAGAACGGCGTCTTTTCCTGATGGGACGAAGGTATCGGCAATCTCGAATATCCTGCAGGGAGTATTTTTTACATTGAGATTGGTTTTCAGAACGCCGAGCAATGAGCCGATAAGCGTACTGCGAAGGATATTATCCCCCTTCCTGGCAACATCCCTGACCGCCAGATTTTCCCTGCCAGCATCTTTCGAAAAAAGAGCGGCGGTTGAATTGTCGATAAATGTGACATTAATAGTTTCATAAAAACCGCAGCCGTTAAGATAAGTTCCTATCGATTGAACCAGCTTTTGGCGCGCATCGACCGGCACTACTTCTATTTCGATTTTCCGTTCTGCAGGCACTTTGTCGTAGCCATATACCCGTGCGACCTCTTCAATCAGGTCCGCTTCACGATAGACGTCGCTTCGCCAGGAAGGCACGGTACAAATCAGCGACTCATTATTTTGTCTGGGCTGAAAACTTAACGCGGACAAAATTTTCACCGCATGGTCATGGGGAACTTTTATACCGAGAAGGTGATTAAGGCGCGACAATCGAATAGTTACCTGCTTTTGCGATGGTTTGACGGGATAGCAATCGACCAGCCCGCCGGCAATTTTGCCGCCTGCCAATTGTACAATAAGCTGAGCGGTTCGTTTTGATGCCCAGTCTATTTTTTCGACATCGACGATACGCTCAAAACGAAAGGCCGCTTCCGAAGGCAGAGAGAGTTTTCTGGATGTGGTGCGGATGCTGACGGGGTCGAAATAAGCTTCTTCCAAAAGAATAGTCGTGGTCTTGTCGCCGACCTCTGTATCTAAGCCTCCCATAATGCCTGCTATGGCGACAGCTCGTTTGGCATCAGCGATAACCAGCATATCGGAGGTAAGTTCACATTTTGAGCCGTCGATACTAATTAACTGTTCACCGGCAATTGCTTTTCTGACAATTATTTTTTTTTGGGTAATTTTATCATAGTCAAAGGCATGAGGCGGCTGGCCTGTTTCCATCATTGCATAGTTTGTTGCGTCAACAACGTTATTGACGCTTCGCATCCCGACGGCTTCAAGCCGCTTTATAAGCCAGTCAGGCGATGTGCCTATTTTGACGCCGGTAATAACACGGGCGGTATACCGATAACACAAGTTTGGCTCGTTGATCTCAACGCTTACCAGGTCAGTCGCTGGTTGCTGGTTGCTGGTCGCTGGTGCTTCGATTTCCACGGCCGGCAGTTTTAATTCTTTACCGACAGCGGCAGCCAACTCACGGGCGATACCAATGTGGCTAAGACAGTCGCCGCGATTGCTGGTTATTTCGAAATCGATAACCGCATCATCCTGCAGGTATTCTATGCCTTCATAAGGAAACCCAAGGTCGCTGATGATATCGGCGATTTTCTGGGCAGGCAGTTCCGTCCGGACATAATCATTCAACCAGTTAAGCGAAATTTTCATAAGTTCAAGGCCTTACAAAACTAAAAGCTTAAAACTAAAAACTCAAAATTGTGGAGATAAGACAGTCTTACTTCAACAATATCTATGAACTACCAACTATGACTTTCCTTAAAATACCTTACCTTTAATATGTGCCTGTGTCAATGCCTTTGAATTCCTGCTTTTAACTATCCGCCCGGAATAAACAAAAAACGCATAGACAAAACGGCAAAAATGTGGTAAATTAACAGAAGAAGATGAAAATTGGGAATATTCACTAATGGGAAAAAATAAGATCCAAAGACAGGTTACCTCATTACAGAAACTAAGGCAGATGGAAGATTCGCTGGCAAAGGATCGCAGTCTGCTGCGGACCCTTGTGGACAATTTGCCAAATCAGATATACGTAAAGGATACGCGAGGGCGCTTTGTTTTTACCAATCCGAGCTGTGCAAAAATTATGAGAGCAAAGGACCCCGAGGAAATGATTGGAAAAACAGACTTCGACTATTTACAGGTTGAAAGAGCGAACAGGGCTTATGCCGAAGAGCAGGCGGTCATACGGACCGGTGAGTCGCTGATAAACCGTGAAGGGACTCATCACGTTCCAGGTACAAACAGGTATTTTCTGATAACAAAAGTACCGTGGCGGGACAACAAGGGAAATATAATCGGCATTATCGGGATAAATCACGAAATCACAAAAATCAAACAGATCGAGGGGGAGCTGCAAAATGCCCGTTTTGAGCTTGAAAACAGGGTAGAACAGCGGACTGCCGAACTGAAAAAGACGAATCTTGAATTGCGTAATGAAATTGCCGAGAGAAAAATGGCACAGGATAAACTTCTGATTTACCAGGAGCAATTACGTTCTTTGGCATCTGAGTTGTCTTTGTCTGAAGAGCGTATCAGACGTCAAATGGCAACGGATGTACATGACCGGATTGGTCAGACGCTGGCAATTTCAAAAATTAAACTCGAGTCTCTGCGTGAATCGGTGTCTTCGCAGGAACTTGCAAAATCGCTTAAGGAAATCAGCATCTTGATTAGTCAGACAATTGAAAGCACCAGGTCATTGACTTTTGAGCTTAGCCCGCCGGTATTGTATGAACTTGGCTTCGAAGCCGCTGTTGAGTGGTTAGTCAGGCACACAAAGGAGCAGCACGGCCTTGCAGCAAGGTTTAAGGATGATGGAAAATATAAACCACTGGATGATAATGTCAGGATACTGCTTTTCCAGGGTGTGCGTGAACTTCTGGTCAATGTGGCAAAACACTCGGTGGCCAAAAAAGTTACTGTTTCGACTCGAAGGGTTAAAAATAAAATCCAAGTCAGCGTCGAAGATGACGGCATTGGTTTTAACACATCGAAAGTGCAGTTACGGGGATATACAAAAAGCGGGTTTGGACTGTTTAATATACGAGAACGGTTAAAACATATCGGCGGCTGCGTTGACATCGATTCAAAATCCGGCCAGGGAACTCGAGTTACGCTGTCGGTACCAATAGATCATCAAAAGAATAAGCCAGGAAGAACAAAAAAATGACCATAAAAATTCTGTTGGCCGATGACCATAAAATCACCCGCCAGGGACTCCGCTCGCTATTGGAGAAACAGTCGGATATGTCGGTTGTTGCTGAGGCAGAAGACGGGCGCACTGCGGTGCAGATGGTCGAAAAACTATCGCCGGATGTTGTAATTATGGACATCAGTATGCCAGACCTTAACGGCATTGAAGCAACCCGCCAAATCATAAGCAGGAACAGCAAAGTAAAGATTATCGCCTTGTCGATGCATTCTGACAGATTGTTTGTCTCGGAGATGCTTAAAAGCGGGGCCTGTGGTTATCTATTGAAGGATTGTGCTTTTGAAGAACTGGCCAGGGCCATTCGTGCGGTCGTTGACGGCAAGACTTATTTGAGCCCTGCGATATCCATGGTTGTGGTTGATGACTATCTTCACCATTTATCGAAAACAGATTCTCCAACCGGCCAGATACTAACGAACAGGGAACGCGAGGTTCTCCAGTTGATGGCGGAAGGAAAGTCAACAAAACAAATCGCTTTGAAACTGCATATAAGCGTCAAAACCGTCGAAACACATCGTCGGCAAATGATGGACAAACTCGATATCCACACAGTAGCCGAGCTTACCAAATATGCCATCCGAAAGGGGTTGACATCTCTGGAAAAATAGAGTATGGTGTTCAGCGTGTAAAATTTTGTTTTTGCTTTCCTAAACGCTAAGCGCTAAATTTAAGGGTAACTATTATTATGAGAAACTGCTGTCTATTGGTTTCAGCGATTATCCTGACTGCAAATCTATTTTTGTGC
>JAPLMV010000202.1 GCA_026386835.1 Planctomycetota bacterium
AAGCGGCTGTGGACGGTATTATATATATCGATAAGACCAATGCCCTCAATACTTTAAAGAAAGATTCGATTAATGACAGCAGCGTCATAGTAAAAAAGAAAATAATAGACCTTGCCGGTGATGTCGGAGGCCAAGAGGATTTGGTTTGGCTTGGGGAGAAGCTGGCGGCGTCGGGCGAAGGCGAATCGGCATGGCAGGCGATGCTGAAAATCTTCAAACGCTCCGGCGCAGATGTTATGGGCGAGTGGCTGGCTAAGCTTGCTGCTGAAAATGCACAGGGCAGAATCACTGATGAGCAGATGATAGCTTTTCTTGAAATGACGGAACGCAAGGCCGACGGTGAAAATAAGCTCGAGTTGCTCAAAACTATAAGGCAAGAGCTGGCCAGTAGTTATATTGCCAATAGTAATTTTGAGCGGGCAGCGGAATGCCTTGGGAAATTGCGAGAAGCGGCTAAAACGGAACATGAAAAGGGAGAAATTTTAAACAAACTGCTGGAAGTGTATTTGAAATGGCCGAACGTAAAAAATGCGGCTGACCTGATATATAATTCCTTGCTGGAAAAAGACTTAGAGCCGAACAGTGTTATTGTTCAGTCAATAGATTCCTACCTGAATGCCCCGCCTGAAGGCGTGGACCCGAAGGCATTATTGGTGGAACTGGCTAAAATCAGAGTACCGGAACAAAGGGCTAAGTGGAGGCAGCATATGGAGTTATGGACAGGAAAAGTAAATCAGCCAACAGATGTAAACGGGACAAAGTAAGAAGCGTAATCTGCTGTGGGCGGAACTGCGGAATTTCCAAATTCCAATTTTAGATTGCCAATTTCAGATTGTTAAATTGGGTAAGAATTTGGCGTTGCGAAATGGTTTTTATTTCCCTGACTTTTTCCCACAATAATTCGCTCAGCTCTTTTACGCCTGCACCGGTAACCGCTGAGATGGGATAAACTATTCTATCAAGTTTTTTTCTTAACTTCTTTATGATTTTTCCCTCTGGGTCGAGGTCGATTTTGTTTGCGACGATAAATTCGGTTTTTTGGCCCAGGGCCTTGCTGTATTGTTCGAGTTCGCTGCGAATGGTGCGGTAATTTTCAACAGGGTCCGAGCCGTCAACGGGCATTACATCAATGATATGGACGATAATGCGTGTTCTTTCGATGTGCTTCAAGAAATCAAAACCAAGGCCTGCGCCATTGTGAGCGCCTTCTATCAGGCCGGGAATGTCGGCCATGACGAACCTGCGTTCATCGCTTAATTCCACGATACCCAAAACCGGATTTAAGGTTGTAAAAGGGTAATCGGCGATTTTGGGCCTTGCACAAGAACATCGCGAGATGAGGGTGCTTTTGCCGGCGTTGGGCATTCCGACTAAGCCGACATCGGCAATCAGTTTTAATTGCAGGCGCAAGTTACGCTCCTGGCCTTGCTTACCCTGCTCGGCGTATCTTGGCGTCTGGTTTGTTGAATTGGCAAAGGCCCTGTTGCCCCTGCCGCCTTTCCCGCATTTGCATACTCTGACCTTCAAGCCGGGTTTATTTAAGTCCTTTAGCATAAGCTCAAGGTCGGTATCAAAGATGAGTGTGCCGGGCGGGACGCGTATAACGAGGTCTTTGCCGTCTAAGCCGTGCCTGTCGCTTCCCTGACCTGGCTGACCGTTATCGGCCTGCCAGTGATGTTTGCCTGTGAAATCCAGCAGCGTGTCGAGATTTTCATCGGCGAGGAAGTAAACATCTCCTCCTTTTCCGCCGTCACCACCGTCAGGGCCGCCTTTGGGGATATATTTTTCGCGCCGGAAACTGAGACACCCGTTTCCGCCGTCGCCTGCCTTGACCCAGATTTTTGCTTCATCTACAAACATAAAATAAAAAAGGATGGCGTTATTCGGCCATCCTTTTATTTTTTGA
>JAPLMV010000301.1 GCA_026386835.1 Planctomycetota bacterium
GAAAAATAAAAAATCTGTGAAAATCTGTGAAATCTGTGGCTCAATTTTTCTTTTAAGTCTTTTATATGAATGAACTTAAAACAAAATCAATACCTGAAATTGGATGCATTTGGATGTACTTTTGACACACTTTGGAGTATCGTTGGAGTGCGTTTGGATGTCTTTGGATGACCTTGGATGACTTTGGAAGCGTTTTAATAGGGAAATTAAACTTCTGCGGAGATATGCGTTGGTTTCCGGGGGATAGCTTCGATGGCGGTTTTGATTCTTTCCTGAGCCGGCTGAGTCTTGCTGCGAAGGATACTGGCTGGACTTGCACCTATCGAACGCAACTTTTCGTATCGGGCTTCGAGCAGTTTATCAATTTTTATCCTTTTGAGGGCAGCGAGCGTTTTAACGATATATTTCTCGACGTTGTAAACAGTGTCATGGATGCTTCGATGCGCTCCGCCCAGCGGTTCCGGGATAACCTCATCAACCAATTGAAGCCGAAGCAAATCCCTGCTGGTCAGTTTAAGTGCCTCCGCTGCATCAGGCGCCTGTGAGCCGTCGCGCCACAAAATGGCTGCGCAGCCCTCAGGGGATATCACGGAGTAATATGCAAATTCGAGCATCGCCAGCTTGTCGCCGACACCTATTCCGAGAGCGCCGCCTGAGCCGCCTTCTCCGATGACGATACAGATTATCGGGACGGTAAGCCGCGACATTTCCATAAGGTTGAAGGCAATAGCCTGTGCCTGGCCCCTTTCTTCTGCGCCGACGCCGGGATAAGCGCCCGGAGTATCGATGAGTGTAACAATGGGAATTTTGAATTTTTCCGCAAATTTCATTTTCGCAATCGCCTTTCGGTAACCCTCGGGGTTTGGGCAACCGAAATTGCAGGCGATTTTTTCTTTTGTGGTTCTGCCTTTATTCTGGCCGACAATAAGGACCCGCTCTCTGCCGATTTGGCCAAATCCGGTTACGATAGCCCTGTCGTCGCCGAAACATCTGTCGCCGTGCAGTTCGCAAAATTCCTTTACCATTAAGCCGAGGTAATCCGGCAAAAGCGGTCTTTGGGGATGGCGTGCAACCTGTACGGTCTGCCATGCGGTCAGATTGGAATAAAGTTGTTTGAGTTCGGCAACCTGCTGCTGCTGAAGCCGGCGAATCTCGGCGGAATAGTCGATACCCTTGGCAGAGCTGAGGCGGCGCAGTTCGTCGGCCTGCCGATCGAATTCGGCTACTTTGTCCTCAAAGCCCAGATAATTACCGCTGCCTATATTATTGTTATTTTCTGCCATTATTCCAATCACCTATGCTGAAGTGCTATACGAACCATATATACAAAAAAATCCGGCCTGTTGTTCGCAGGCAGGATACCTGTTTTTTAGCCGTATCCGTCGGCTTGTTGTACATTGAAAGTAGAATAATAACATTTCCGCAGTATAAATGAAAGAAAAAAATTGACAATCGCTGCGGATTGCTATACTTTTTAGCAATATCTTTTTCCGTGTGTTTTTTCGTAAGGTCTTAATTATGAAGGACTTAAAGCAAATAACGGTTATAGGGCTGGGCCTTTTGGGCGGCTCAATAACCCTTGCGGTTTCACGAAGTTTTCCCAGCACAAAGGCGGTTGGGTATAGCCACCGCCCTGCTACCCGTCAAAAAGCAAAGCGGCTTTGCGTTGCGACCGAGGTTGCAGGCGATATAAAGGAAAGCGTCGCAGGCGCAGAGCTTGTGATACTGGCAACGCCCATATACACCTTTGAGGAAATTCTAAGCGAAATCGCAGGGTCGCTGCCGAAGGGCTGCATCGTTACCGATGTCGGGTCAACCAAGGTCTTGCCTCATCGCTGGGCGGAAAAGATATTGCCGCAAAACGTGTTCTATGTAGGCTCGCATCCGATAGCCGGCTCGGAACAAAGAGGCGTGGAATTTGCGAGAGATGACCTGTTCGAGCGGGCAGTGTGCATCATAACGACGACAACAAAAACAAACCCTCAGGCGGTAAAGACACTTAAAAAATTCTGGTCCGGATTAGGCTGCATAGTTGAGATGATGAAGCCGCAGGAACACGACAGGATTTTTGCCAATGTCAGTCATCTGCCGCACGTTGTGGCGGCGGCACTGATAAATGCAAACAATGACAGGGAACTGAGGTGTGCAGGCAAGGGCTTTATCGACACATCGCGAATCGCATCGGGGCCTGCAAATATCTGGGCCGATGTGCTGCTGGCCAACGGCGAAAATATCGCCGGCGGTATCGGCAAAATCACAGCGGAGCTGCTAAAAATCAAGACGGCAATTCAAAACAAAGACAGAAAACAAATAGAAAAATTGCTGTGGAAGGCAAAAGATAAACGCACTGCGTTGATAAACTACAAAATGAAAAAGAAGGAATTACTATAGTGAAACAATGGTGTTTTGAGGTTTTTAACAGGCCCGGCTTTACCGATGTGCACGGCAACAGCATATTCGAAGATATTAAAGAGCTTGGAATAAGTTCCATCGAAGCGGTACAGTCGGCAAGGGTATTTCTTGTTGAGGCTGATTTCGATGAAGTTTTTGCAGCACGTGTTGGTAAAGAGCTTCTTGCAGACCCCGTATGTGAGGAATATCATATCGGCAGAAGCGGCGCACCTGCTGGTTTGGCAAAGGCGACTTTGATAGAGGTACATTTGAAAAGCGGGGTTACCGACCCTGTTGCCGAATCGGTAATGGCAGCAATAGCCGATATGGGCATAGAGGTACAGAATGTCAGAACGGCCCGAAAGTATATACTTCTCGGGGAACTTTCTCAAAAGCAGATACAAATTATCGCAAAGAAAATCCTCGCCAACGACTGTATTGAGGATGTGATAATCGGCAGCGACGCCGGGCCGCCGAGTCCGCATCTTAAACCTTATGAACTGAATATAATACATTGCCCGATACGAGACCTCGACGGCGAGGGATTGACGGCACTTAGCAAACAGAGAGACCTGTTTTTGAATCTTGTTGAGATGCAGGCCATTCAGAATTACTTCAGAGAACTCAACAGGGAACCGACCGATGTTGAGCTTGAGTCAATTGCACAGACATGGAGCGAGCACTGTGTCCACAAAACGCTCAAAAGCTCTGTTAATATGACAATCGACGGCGTGCAGATTAATTTTGACAACCTGCTGAAAGAAACCGTTTTTAAGGCAACAGAGGAATTGAACAAAAAATGGTGCATATCTGTTTTTGCCGACAACGCCGGAGTGGTTGAATTCGACGAGGATTCGGCGATATGCTTCAAGGTCGAAACGCATAATCACCCATCGGCTCTCGACCCTTACGGCGGAGCGGCGACAGGAATAGGCGGCGTAATTCGCGACCCGATGGGAACAGGGATGGGCGCAAAACCCATCGCCAATACGGATATATTCTGCTTCGGGCTGCCCGACAAAAAACTTGAGGACATCCCAAAAGGAGTGCTTCATCCGCGAAGGATTATGAAAGGCGTTGTGGCAGGCGTCCGCGATTACGGCAACAGAATGGGAATACCGACCGTCAACGGCGCGGTTTATTTCGACGACAGGTATATGACTAATCCGCTGGTCTATTGCGGCACGGTCGGCATAATGGACAAAAATAAATGCTTCAAAAATCCGCAAACCGGCAACCTGATTATCGTGGTCGGCGGCAAAACGGGCAGAGACGGCATACACGGTGCAACTTTTTCATCAGGCGAAATGACGCACAAGCACGAGACAATTTTTTCTCATGCCGTGCAAATCGGTAACGCAATAACGGAAAAGAAGATGCTCGACGTACTGGTGCAGGCAAGAGATGGCGGCTTGTACGAAGCGATTACCGACTGCGGCGCAGGCGGACTGAGCAGCGCTGTAGGCGAAATGGGTGAGGATCTCGGCGCCCATGTAGATTTGGAAAAAATTCCATTGAAATATGCCGGCCTCAATTATACCGAAATATGGATAAGCGAAGCACAGGAAAGAATGGTCATAGCAGTTAAGCCGGAAAACCTCGATGCGATAATGAAAATTTTTGCAGGCGAAAACGTTCAGGCAACGGTAATAGGCAAATTCACCGGCGACAAAAAGCTGGTACTTGGATACAACGGCCAGCAGGTAGGTGAGCTTAGTATGGACTTTCTGCATCATGGGGTGCCGAAATATTCCCGCAAGGCGGTTTGGCAGTCTCCAAAGACAGCAGAACCAAATCTGCCTGAGAAAAATAATTATAATGACGAGCTTTTGCAGATTTTGTCTTCTTATAATGTCGCAAGCAAGGAATGGGTAATCCGCCAATATGACCACGAGGTTCAAGGCGGTTCGGTTTTAAAGCCGCTGACAGGTGTTAGCAATGACGGCCCAGGTGATGCGGCAGTAGTAAAGCCGAAGTATAATTCTGATAAAGGTGTTGCCATCAGTTGCGGAATGAATCCGCTATATGGTGACATTGACCCATACTGGATGGCACTTGCTGGCATAGATGAAGCGATAAGGAATCTCATAAGCACAGGCGCCAGGTTCGACCGCATCGCCCTATTGGATAATTTCTGCTGGGGCAACTGCAGCAGGCCTGAAACCTTCGGCTCGCTTGTCCGTGCGGCGCAGGCCTGCTACGACGGCGCAATGGCATATCAGTCGCCGTTTATCTCGGGCAAGGATTCGCTGAACAATGAATTCCGCTGCGAGGACGGCTCGGTGATTTCAATCCCTGCGACGCTTCTTATAAGTGCAATATCGACAGTCGATGACGTTAATAAATGCATAACGATGGATGCCAAAAAGCCGGGTAATATGCTTTTTATCGTCGGCGAAACGAAAAATGAACTGGGCGGCTCGCACTATTATAAAATCAAAGACCTGTTAGGCGCAAATGTCCCTCAATTAGACCTGAAAACCGCTCCCAAAATCGCTCAAAAGATTTCTGCTGCGATAGATAAGGGACTCATAGTCAGTTGTCA
>JAPLMV010000117.1 GCA_026386835.1 Planctomycetota bacterium
AGAGCTGGAGCAATTTGAAGGTTTTTTCATTTCGTATGATGGGTTCAAAGTCGTATGAAAAGATTTATACGCTTAATACGGTCAATGATGTAAACAACCGACAGGTTGCGGTTGTAGATATGAATGCCATACCAAGTTCGCAGACACCAGACAAAGAGCAATCTGCCGCCGGTATTACAAAAATGTTCGACAGCACCGGGACATACAGCGGACGACTGATGCTGGATACGACCAATGGAAAGGTGGAAAATTATTCCGAAAAACTTCAGAGCGAATGGGTTATTGTCGACCCGTCGGCAAAACAGACGGACAGTGGAGAGCCCGCTACATTGAAGATGCAATCTATCCGTGTTTACAGCATTGAAAAAATCAATTGAAAGCAATGAGCAGATAAGTGCAAAGTCATTTTTGCACTTTTGTTCCAGGACATCAGTGAAAGGGATAAAATTGAGAACATCGATATTTGTTATTACGGTTTTTGTATTGGGGATTACGGCTGGGTGCTGGCAGAACGGCGAAAAAACCGTCAAACAAAAACCGACAGGCGGAAAAGAGCTTTTAAGCGTAGATTTAAAAAAAGACCAGACGCTGAAGTACAAGTTTGTTTCGAGCAGGGATGTTAATGTTGACTGGGGTCAGTCGAAAAATAACACCGGGCAGGGTGGGCAGTCGTCTGAGGTGCTGGAGATGGTCGTTTCTTATGTGCCTGTTAAAGTAAACCCTTATGGGTTATCGACCATCAGGGCAACATTCGAATCAAGCACTGTCAGGCGAAGTCCTGACAAGGGACATTCTGTAGACGCAGCGGAATATTTTTCGGGCAAAAGCTTTACATTTAAGGTCAGCCCTTCGGGGAAAATAGAAGATTATTCAGAGCTGGAAACTTTAATCCACCAGGCCGGCGAGAAGGCATTTCGTCCGGCAAAAGACAATGTAAGAATCAAGGAGCCGGACATGATAGAGGACGTGTTTGCGACTCAATGGTTTTTGTGGGATTCAATTTCGAGCATAGAAAAGGCCGCCGATGGCGTAAAGACAGGCCAGAGCTGGAAGTCGCAACTGGCGCTGCCCACACCGTTATTGCTGAGGAAAACAAGAGATGTTACATATACGCTTTCTGAAATAAAACAGGGTGAAAAGGGTCGGCTGGCGGTTATACAAAGCACTTATTCGTCAGGCAATACGGCGCCGGCGAACTGGCCAAGTCCTTACACCGGCAGTTTCCAGATAAGCGGTACTTTCGGTTTTTTAGGAATGATGTGCAAAGGTTTTAACGTCTCGAATATACAGGGTCAGGGCCAGGAACTGTTCAATATCGACCTGGGACGTACAGAGCAATACAAACAGGAATATCAGACGGAACTGAATGGGGCTTCGCCGGGATTGATGGGTGTGAACCCAAAAATAACGATTAAACAGACTTTGACGATGGGGCTTCTTGAAAACTGATAAAATAGCCATCCCAACGAAGTCGGGATTCTCCGTAAGGAGTCCCAAGGACCACAATTTTGCACTTTTAACTTTAATTTTTGAACTCTTAAACTGACCATCAGTCAGTTTGAGTAACACGGAGGTAATTACAGTTTGGAACGTGAGAATCTATGGGCGCCGTGGCGAATTAAATATATTCAGAGCTTAAGCAAAAGCAGCGAATGTTTTATATGTCATAATTTGGAAAATCCGCAGGATGACGTTGCAAATCTTGTGCTGTGGCGTGCTAAACACTGCATAGTAATACTCAACCGGTTTCCATACAATAACGGGCATCTGCTGATAGCACCTAATCGACACATTGCCAGCCTCGATGAGGCAAACGACGTGGAATTGCTGGAAATGTTCAAGCTCGTCAGGGAAGGTCAGAAGGCGTTATCAGCAGCGATAAAACCGCATGGCTTTAACGTCGGGCTGAATTTCGGTAGATGCGCAGGAGCGGGCCTGCCGGGCCATTTACATATACATATCGTACCGAGATGGGACGGGGACACAAATTTTATGAGCGTCTGCGGTGATACGAAGGTTATCAGCCAAAGTCTTATTGAGCTTCAGGAACTATTGAAGCAGACAAGCAAAGAACTCAACCTGCCGGGTTTGTAAAAATGTCCCAAGCAATGGCCAGTTACGCAGTGGATGAAAGCAGAAGCAGGGGGCGAAAATTTCCTGAAAAACGGCACCCGTATCGCAGCGAGTTTGAACGCGACCGCGACCGGATAATACACTGCTCGGCGTTTCGGCGCCTGGAAGGCAAAACGCAGGTCTTTAGTCCGGGGCTGGACGATTACTACCGCACGAGACTTACACACAGTATCGAGGTATCACAAATCGGCAGGACCATCGCAAGGGAACTAATGCTCAACGAAACGCTGACCGAGGCGATTTGTCTTGCGCATGATTTGGGTCATCCGCCGTTCGGGCACGCAGGCGAAAAAGTGCTGAACCACTTGATGGAAAAATTCGCAGGATTTGAGCATAACCGCCAAAGCCTGCGAATTGTGGATTTGCTTGAACACCCGTACCCGGATTTTGCGGGACTTAATCTTATGTACGAAACGCGTCTTGGATTGGGCAGGCATAAAAGCCGTTATGACCAGCCGGACGATAAAAGCTTCAGCCAGGTAAACTGCTCTCTCGAAGGGCAGGTAACAGATGCCGCCGACCGTATCGCATATAACTGCCACGACCTTGAGGACGGGATGCGGGCAGGGATAATCAGCCAAGAGCAACTAAAACAAGTAGAGCTGTTTACTGCGGCCAAAAAGCAAATCCATGCAGAACAAATTGAAGACCAGACTATCCGCCGAACCAGAACCGCCAAAGCAATTATAGATATGCTTGTCAGTGACTGCCTTGATGAAAGCAAGAAAGCAATTTGTGCGGCAAATATAAAAACCGTTGATGAAGTCTGCGGCCGGGGCGAAAATTTAATATCGCTTTCAGCAGAAAATGAAAAGCGGCTGACGGAATTGGAAAATTTTCTGATGGAAAATTTTTACCTGCACAAATCGGTAATTCAGGCAGCGGACAAAATTAAAGAGTGGCTCAGCCGGCTTTTTGAAAAATTCTGCAACAGGCCGGAATTGATGCCAGGTTATTTTCAGCGATTGATTTCAATGCAGGGCTTGCAGCGAAGCGTTTGTGATTACATAGCGGGCATGACGGACAGATTCTGCCAGAAAACGCTCGAAGATTAGAGTCGGTATCCGGCATCAACAGGCGCAGCCGAGTCTAAAGGATGTTAAAGTGCCGTTTCTTCTCTTAACCCAGATTTCCCCCAAAATACCAGACACCTTTAATTCATTTCAAGGAAGGAACTATTATCAGGAAAATCCTGATCCAATTTCCTCATTTCTCGCCAAGATTAGCCTGTCTGTGACACCCAGACAGCCTATTAACCCCTACTCTTACAGTGCGTCTCCAGAAAGCTGTAAAACGCATCCCAATCCTGCTCGTTTGTGAATGCCCGCTTTGGGACAACAAAATTG
>JAPLMV010000103.1 GCA_026386835.1 Planctomycetota bacterium
TATCGGGCGGAGAACGGCAAAGGGTTGCTATCGGCAGGGCTCTTATGAATGAACCGAAGATACTTTTAGCAGATGAACCGACAGGAAATCTTGACTCTCAGACAGGAAATAGTATTCTAAAGGTTTTTGATGCGTTGAATAAGGCCGGTCAGACGATTGTAATGGTGACACACGACGAAAGGATTGCACTTAAGGCAGGACGCATTATAATGCTGACGGATGGAAAGATAGCGTAAATTGCAGGGTTTTGAAATACGATATACGAGGAAATTTTATGACACTAAAGATTTGGCTTGGGAATAAACTTGTAGACCAGGCAGAAGCAAAGATATCCGTTTTCGACCACGGGCTGCTTTACGGAGACGGGGTTTTTGAGGGAATTCGCGTTTACAACAAGAAGATATTCGAGCTGGATGCCCATATAAAGCGGCTGTATGAATCGGCCAAGGTGATTCGGCTTGAAATTCCAATGAGCAGGGAAAAAATTATTGATGCGACAAAAAAAACCACGGAGGCAAACGGGATAATTGATGGCTATATTCGGCTGGTTGTAACCCGCGGCATCGGAACTCTTGGGCTGAATCCTTTTACCTGCGAGGAGCCGATTATATTTATAATAGCAGACAATGTTCAATTGTATCCGGAAGAGTTGTACGAAAATGGGATGAAAATAATCAGTGCAACAACGGTTCGCAATCATCCCTTGTCGATTCCGCCGCAGGTCAAGAGTATGAATTATCTTAACAACATCCTGGCAAAGATTGAGGCGCTGGATAGCAACGTTCCTGAAGCGATTATGTATAACCACGAGGGTTATGTTGCAGAGGCGACCGGCGACAATGTTTTCATTGTCAAAGACAGTGTGGTTTACACGCCTCCTGTCGAGGCAGGTGCCCTTGAAGGGATAACCAGAGCGGTTGTCATGAGGATTGCAAGACAGGAAAATATAAAAGTTGTCGAGAAGAACCTGACGAGATTTGATTTGTATGTCTGCGATGAACTTTTCCTTACGGGTACGGCGGCAGAGGTGATAGGCGTCGTGGAAATAGACGGCAGAGTAATCGGCGAAGGCAAACCAGGGCAGTGTACGCTTTTGTTGCGGAAGAAATTTTTCAAGTACGCTCACGGTAAGTAAGCGGATAAGTCCTGTGTTAACAAGTCGCAGTTTTTTTGTGCTCCTGTGCTTTTTATATGTTAAACGCTATGCAGTTATCAAGACACACTGAAATATCCACACAAAAAGAGTTTACAGCCTTTAAGCTTATTGAGAATGAATTAAGCCTGGTAAAGAGGCTGATAAACAAGCAATTGACTGACAGCAGCGGACCTGCCGGCCAACTTGTTGAAAAGCTTAACATCTGCGGCGGCAAGATGCTTCGGCCCGGTCTTGTCTTATTGTCATATCAGGCGGCATACGATGCGATGCACAAATTAGACATGCAGCATTCAAAGCCTGATACGGATATATTGATTCGGATTGCTGCGATTGTTGAGATGATTCACATCGCTACACTGCTGCACGACGACGTGATAGACGATGGGCAAAGGCGGCGGGGGGCTCCCACGATTAACAGTTTGTACGGCAACGAGTCGGCTGTTTTATTGGGTGATTTTTTGTTAAGCAGGGTTTTTGGGATGTGTGCGAACCTGCAGCCGCAGGTTATAAATATAATCGCCGCGGCTACTGCAAGGATATGTGAGGGTGAATTAAGGCAACTTAGTCGAGGTCAGGAATGGGGGCTGGAAGAGTCGGAATATATCGATATCATCACTGAAAAAAGCGCAGTTCTTTTCAGTGCCTGCTGCCGTCTTGGGGCATTTTCGGCAGGAGCGGACGAAAAACATTCGAAGCTGCTGTCGGATTTTGGTATGAATCTCGGCGTCGCATTTCAAATTGCAGACGACCTGCTTGATATAACTGGTGATGAAAGCAAAACCGGCAAAACGCTTGGCAGTGATATCAATAAGAATAAGCCGACGCTGGCTGTGATACATTTACTAAAGACGATAGAGGGGGCACGTAGAAATTTACTGATAGAGAGGTTAAACACGGACAGAGAAAACAAAAAAGAACTGGCGAAGCTGCTGGACCAGTACGGCAGTTTCGAATATGCCCGCAGGTGTGCTGATGGATATATTGCAAAAGCGAAAGAGTTGTTGGCCGGTTTAAAGGAAAGTGATGCGAGAAACGCTTTGACGGAAACGGCACAGTTTGCAGCCTGCAGGGCAAATTAGCAAATCAACGGAGTCGAAATAAAAAAGGCCGGTCTTAATTCATAAAACCGGCCTTTTCAGTTACATAAAAATTCTCTAATTTTAGAACAAGTACCTCAAGCTTAAAGTTACCCAGAATTCATCCTGGGAATTAACCGACTCATCCCATGAGTTTTGATAATAAGCCCCTGGTATGAACACAAGACTTTTTGTAATCGGGAAGTCCGTTGTTGCGCCAAAAACGGCGTGCGACCAGTCATGGTCTACATTGTCGCCATCTTTGAAATGGTGTGGGGCGGGACCTACGCCATCATTGTAAACTGCTTGTGCCGACAAATGTATAACCTGCTCTTTGGTTTCAGGCATAATGGCAGGAAGTACCCAGTCATAGCCAAGCCCGAAGATATGAGCCCAGCCGGCGGTCAAATCGCCAGTGGCGGAACCAGAGCGGTCTGGCCACATGCAGACGATTGTATAGCTCGGCACCAGTCCCCACGGCAAAAGTTTGGGCCACCAGAACGCACCTGAAATTTCCTGAGCATTGAGATCACGTCCTGGGACATGGTGTGGAAAATCATAGAAGCTCCATGCAACTTTGTAGTGGGTGGCATACGACTCATTCGCAAAGAACTTGTTTGTGTAATATATGGTCGGTACCAGCCACTGTGCTTCCTCAAAACTGGCAGTGGTCGATCTTGAATAGAACACGTTAACCCCGAAACCTGATCCGAACAGGTCAACGTCAACGCTTGGCTGAATTGCGCCATGATTGTTGTTGTACAAATCGAATCCCCGCCAGATATATCTGCTGGCATACGTAACATCAAAGTACCCATGGAGCCCGTTGTCTTTGACGACAGGTGGTGCAGCAGCGTCCTCTGCCTGAACAATACCCACCACTGTTAATAACACCATAACAGCAAACAAAATACCAAGTTTCTTCATGAATCATCTCCTTAAAAAAATTCCAAATATCCTTATTCTTTCAACGTTTTACAAAACCAACTATGCAAAACTGTAATTCAAATATTGCTAAGAGTTTATCGGCTTATGGCCACAAATCAAATAAAAAAACATTTTTTTTGAAATTTTCTAAAAACAGCGATAAAACCACATCGCATTGTACAAAAACTGAATTACCACTTGCCAGTCTTTTTGACTTCTGCCTTGGGCAGATTTTTGAGCGGCTCGGTATATTTATCAATTTCCTCTTGCGGCAGCGTATAATCGGTGAGCTTGCCGGAAAGGAAGGCATCGTAGCCTAAGAGGTCCATCAGGCCGTGTCCGCTGTAGTTGAAGAGAATTACTTTTTCCTTACCTTCTTCTCTTGCCTTTTCTGCCTCGTCGATAACGGCGGCTATTGCGTGGCTGGTTTCAGGGGCGCAAATAGAGCCTTCGGTTGAGGCCCAGAGCATAGCGGACTTATAACACTGCAACTGCTGATAGGCTTTGGGCTCAATCAGGCCCTCATTGATACCCTGGCAGACAAGAGGTGCCATGCCGTGATAACGGAGACCGCCGGCGTGAATCGGCTTTGGAATAAAGGCATGGCCGAGTGTGTACATTGCGAGAAGAGGCGTTGTGCAGGCAGTGTCACCGAAGTCGTATGCAAATGGCCCTCGCGTCATCTTCGGACAGGCGGTCGGCTCGACAGGGATAATCTTTATATTTGCGCCGTTAATCTTGTCGGCGACAAACGGAAAGGCCAGACCAGCAAAGTTGCTGCCGCCGCCGGCACAGCCGATAACGACATCGGGCAGCTTTTCGCCGGCAAGTTTCAACTGCTTCTTTGCTTCAAGTCCGATTATTGTCTGATGGAGCAGGACATGGTTTAAGACGCTTCCGAGAGAATAGCGGGTCTGTCCTGTCGGGTCTGTTACAGCAGATTCAATGGCTTCGCTTATGGCTATTCCGAGACTGCCGGGTGTATCTGGCATTTCGGCGAGAATTTTTCTGCCGGCGTTGGTTTCATTGCTCGGGCTTGCGACACAGTTTGCTCCCCAGACCTGCATCATAATTTTGCGGAAGGGTTTCTGGTCGAAACTTATTCTTACCATATAGACCTTGCATTCAAGACCAATCAGTTTGCATGCAAAAGCCAGGGCACAACCCCACTGGCCGGCGCCGGTCTCGGTGGTTATTTTTTTGATGCCGAACTGCTTATTGTACCTGGCCTGTGGAACAGCGGTATTCGGTTTATGACTGCCCGGCGGACTGATGCTTTCATCCTTGTAATAAATCTTGGCAGGAGTCTTGAGGTATTTCTCAAGATTCACGGCTCTTTTCAGTGGTGCAGGCCTCCAGCGGTAAAGGATATCAAGAATTTCCCCTGGAATAGGTATCCACCGTTTGGTGCTGACTTCCTGCTCTATAAGATTCATCGGGAATACAGGGGCAAGCATATCAGGGGTAATGGGCTTGCCGTCAGGGCCGAGCGGCGGAAGCATTGGGGTGGGTAAATCAGCCGCAAGGTTATACCATTTGCGAGGTATATCGCGTTCTTTGAGGTTAATTTTAATTTCCATCTACATATTCTCCAACTTAACTTTTATTATGCCTCATGAAACATAAAACATTTCTTATAAAGCAGTAAGGCTGGTATGTCAAGAAAATTCAGCTATATTATTTTTGGGGACGGCAAAAGAACCACCAACAGGGAGGCTTTCATCCAAAGGGTATTTGTTAATTTTTTTCGACCCTATAATGGCTGGATTACCAGTACTGTGCGTGTGAGATATAGAAAATAAAAAAAATAGTTGTTGCATAGCGGCTCGGCATAAGGTAGAATCTCACTTTTTTTAGTATTAGCGAGATGGCTTAGGTATTTACGAATGAACCAAATGCAGAATATTGAGCATTCAAAGTATCCGCAGCAGGGCGGCGGTCTGACGGTAATTGTGCCGGCTTATAACGAAGCGGCGTCGATTACCGATACGATAAAAAGTATTCAGACCCAGACTATGCCGCCGGAGGAAATTATCGTTATCGATGATTTCTCCAGCGACAATACCGGCGAGCTTGCCCGCAAATGCGGTGTGACGGTGCTTCGGCCGCCTGCCAATACAGGCTCAAAGGCAGGTGCCCAGAATTTTGCGATGACTCTGGTAAAAACGCCTTATGTGATGGCGATAGATGCCGACACGACGCTTGCTCCAGATGCCATCGAAAAACTCATGCCAGCATTGGATGGTCCCAACATGGCAGCGGCCTGCGGGTTTGTGCTGCCGCGGCATGTAAGTTCCCTGTGGGAAAGGGGCAGGTACATCGAATATATTTTTGCTTTTACGTTTTATAAGCCCATCCAGGATTACTACGGCAAACCGCTGATTTCATCGGGCTGTTTTTCGGTTTACAGAACCGATATCCTGCGTGCCAACAAGGGCTGGTCGACCCGAACAATGGCTGAGGATATGGACCTGACATGGAGCTTCTATCAGGCCGGTTATGGTGTGCGGTTTGTGCCGGAAGCGGTCTGTTACCCGATTGAGCCGCATGACTTTCATTTTATGGCCAAGCAGTTAAAGCGATGGTCTCACGGTTTTATTCAAAATGTTCGGCTGCACTGGAAGGGCGTGCTCGAAATTCCGTTTTTGAGAATGACGGTGGCCGTGGCACTCTGGGATGCGACGTTTGCCTCGCTCGCATATATGCTCCTGTTGCCTTTAATGGCGATTTTTGTAAGTCCGCTTTTTCTTCTTGCTTATCTGATAGATATACCGGCCGTTGTTGTGCCGGTGTTATATACTGCTATAAAGCGAAGGGAGGTTGGCCGGGCACTGGCCAGTCTGCCGGGGTTTTTTGTTTTGAGACTGGTGAACAGTGTTTTTATGCTCAATGCCCTGTGGCTGGAAATGGTTGTTCACCGTTCACTCACAGTTTACGAGAAAGGACATTAAAATGGTTGGTGGACTGCCGGGGACGGGAATTGGTGGATTGTTTTATTTGCTGTTGGCTGTTTATATGCCGGTGCGCGAGTTTTTCAGGCTGCTGCAGAAACGAACGAACATGAGACGATGGGGACTTGTCGCACTGCAATTATGCTTTGCGTTTGGGATTC
>JAPLMV010000020.1 GCA_026386835.1 Planctomycetota bacterium
GGCTCCTGCATCATATATCCGCCACGGCATCGCCGCAGAACCTTTGGGGCAGGGCAGGCGAAATTAAGGTCTAGTACGTCATAGCCGATGTTTGTAACTGCCTGGGCGGCTTTAACCATTATCTCCGGTTCATTTCCGAGAAGCTGGGCGCCTATGGGGTGTTCGTCTTTGTGCGGCTGAAACTCGGGCTTTTTTATCACTTTCGGATGGGCAGCGCTTTTAGCCAGCATTACGCCTGCAAATGTCAGCGGGGCGCCGAAATCAATCGCTAACCTGCGCATCGCATAATCGCTGTATCCGCTTAGCGAGGCCTGGAAAAAAGGGGCGTTTAAAAGTAATTGTCCTAATTTTAACATCAATAATTAGCGTTCAGTTGAGTTTTGTTTTTTGCGGTTGAAAAAATAGCTAAGCAATATCCCCAGCTCGAACAGCAGATACATCGGAATTGCCAGTGCAAACAGTGAGAACATATCAGAGCCTGGAGTCGCAGCAGCGGCAGCTACGATTACACCGAGAATTACAAATCTTCTTGATTTGTACAATGCCTCGAGAGAAAGGAGCCCGATTTTATTTAAGAAAAAAACTGCTATCGGCGTTTGGAACGTCAGTCCGAATACGAGCATCATAACGGTTATAAGGGATATGTATTTCTGGAATGTGAAGTTTGAGTCGACTTCGAGAACTTCCTTATTGAACAACACGAGCATTTTGAGAGTGATTGGCGCTATTACAAATATGAAAAATAAAGCGCCCGTGATAAACAAAGCTGCTGAAAACGGCACCGCCATGTATACATAGCGTTTTTCGTGCGGATAAAGTCCCGCTGCGACAAAC
The DNA here is from genome assembly GCA_026386835.1 of Planctomycetota bacterium. Taxonomy (GTDB): domain Bacteria; phylum Planctomycetota; class Phycisphaerae; order Sedimentisphaerales; family Anaerobacaceae; genus JAPLMV01. Next base: position 835 of record JAPLMV010000020.1, read on the forward strand.
ATCCATAACTGGTAAAAAATCCACGGAGATGCAATAATAACACCTGTAACAAGCGATATGTTCATATAGCTGATAAAACCCTCAGCCGGGCCAAGTACCTGCATGCGTGCCTGGTTTCCCATTGCCATGAAGTAGGGCTTTTCGAGAAACGATATTATCGTTTTGCCAAAAAACAGGGATGCAACAAGAGCAACTGCCAGGCCTATCACTGCAAGAATTACCCGATACCGCAATTCTTCAAGGTGGTCGCCCAGACTCATAGTGGGATTCGGCGGGTCTGGTATCCTTTTATTATGAGCCATTTGAATCAATAGGAATTTGAAAAGTTAAAATCTGGTCTAAACGGCTTTGTCGGAGTCGTTTAACCCGGCAGCATCTTTAGTTTCTTTTGCAACGTCGTTACCGACTTTTTTCACGTCGTTCACCAGTTCATCATGCGTGTCTTTGGCTTCACTAATGCCTTTTTTAAATTCGGTCAGACTTTTGCCGACGCTGCGGGCGATTTCCGGCAGCCGTTTGCCGAATATGAGCAGTGCAACGACAAGGATAATCAGCCACTCATATCCCTGTGGCATCCAGGCCATAATATATGACATAAGTTCAGTCATTTCAGTCTCCTATACTAATGCATAAATTTTGCAGCGGTTCGGAACATATTGACATAAACGACAACAAGAACTATACTCTCTTTGTTTTGCAGGGTCAAGTAATTTGCTGTTATCCCGGATTTCCCATATTATGGGTGAAACAAGCAAGTCCGCAGGATGGCTTACGCCAGATGCTCTGAAAGTCAATCCGAACGAATGTGAGGAATCTGCTTAAACAGTGGCGGCTTATGCCGCCTACCTCATTTCCGTAGACTCGATATAGACCAGCCGCTAAAAACCCAACTCGAATATCGCGTTATAGCAACCAACAAATCAGGTGATAGTAGTTTTATGAAAATGAAATAATAAAAAAAGGACTGTGTTTTTTGAACACAGCCCTTTAACTTCAAATTACTACTTTACTTCGTACTTCCTTATGCTTTACTGCGCTTTCTAAGCAGCAACCCGCCAAGGCCAAGCAAAATCATCGTCGCCAGTTCGGGATAAGGAACGGCATTATCCAGCCCTATTTTTGAACTGCAGCAGTACCCATGCCTCACTGCAGCCAATGCTCTGCAAACACCGCAAAATCGGCAAAGTTAATCAAGCCGTCGCAGTTTAAATCGCTCGATACACACGCAACCCACACATCCCAAATCTGCGGGCCTGTTGAAGTTACATCCTGGCAAAAAACGATTAAATCTTTGTAGACATTAAAGCCTTCCTGCGAGAACGCATATCCAAGCCAGCCTACATCGCTAAAATCTGTCGAGTCTTTGAAATTCCACTTTATTAGGCTGTAGATCGGCATTTTCGGATTATCATATTTGTTTGAACGCCAAACGACATAGTTCTCGGCAATCCTCGCATCGAAAGCAGCATATGACAGGACCGGTGTTTCCCACCGCTGTCCGGTGAATATATCCTTTATGTGCACCTGTCCTTGTGATTCCGATGGCCCGCCGCACCAGACAACCCGTCCGTTATAAATCCTCGGTTGCCAGGCATCGTAATCGTTGCCGTCGGTGATTCTTGTTTCAGTTGCGGCGTTAATGTCATAAACGAAGATGTCATTTTTGCCATATCGATTGCTCTGATAGACGACATAGTGTTCCCATACATCAGGCCAGAGTTCATCGGCCGTATTTGTGCAGATCGGAAGCTCTTTTTTCGTCTGGAGGTCATAGGCGAAAATATCATGGTTGGCCGGGTCAAAAGGGTTCGGCGGCATATTGCGCCAGTCCTGCCAGGCGATATACCTGTCCCAGATGCGGGCATAATACTGCCAGTCGTGCTGTGAAGATATTCTTTGTGTAACATCCGTATCAAGGTCGTACAGCCATACATCTACATTCTGAGGGCTAGGGTCATCACTCGTACCGCCAAAAACGACCAGATTCTGATAGATCGCGGGGCGCGAATTGCCGTAAGTGAGTCCGCCCGGATTTCCGGTCAGTTTCCTGACTATGCCTGTATCAAGATTCCTGCAATAGATATTGCCGGTCTCATCCATCTGTTGCCAGACAATGTTTTTACCCCAGATGTCGGCATACGCCTGCTCGCACGGATCGTCGGTAATCTTGATAAAACGATAATCTCCAACAAGCCTGCCTGCATCCGCAGTGCCCGAAACAACAGCAAACAGTATTACTGCCGTCAGCATAAAACCATTTATTGTTTTCATTTGAGTATTCTCCAAAAATTCAAACAATACGATTTTAAGAAGTGAAAGCTGATGTTGAGGGAAACAAAAGGGAACTACTCATTCTGACTTATGAGTACAAAACCAACGCTCTCTTTCCTTCTTCTCATCATTCTCACTCTTTATATTTTTCTTTATTGTAAGTCCAGATGATAGACTTACTCGACTTCTTATATTCTACCCCCCCCGCAATGTCAAGTAATAAATGTAGAAAAACTGGGTTTTTGTGAAAATTTTTCAGATTTTCCCGATGCAATTGCTGGAAGATTTTGATATTGCCGTGGCATTGCGGGCTTACATCATGGCATTGTAAGGTTACATCGTGATGTTGATGGCGACACCTTCGGGAACGGGGTAATGCTGAAAGCCGCTGAAAAACTTGATTTTCAGATGGGGACAGTGGTTGATGTGTGTCAAAGAAACGATAATCAGCCGCCAAATTCGTTTTTTTGCGATTATTGTGGCTGAAATATCTTCGAGATAAAGTTAAAAATCTTGATTTTCAGGACAGGTTTGATATTCTACCTGTGGCATAGCTATTGGAAAAGAGGCTTAGCCCCGACGTGTCGGTATAGCTGAGCCCTTCGACTGGTTCGACTGAGCTCACCACAAGAAGCTCAGGATAGGCAAGAATATATGATTGTTTATGGGAAATCCCCTATGGTTTTATCTCCGAATCGGCGTGGACATACCGAATCTATCATAAGCATCTGCTTATTGGTGGTACTTTTGCTTATCGGGCTGGGAGTTGTTATAAAAAAATCCTATTATTACAGCCACAAATCCGGCATGGAAACAGCTAATGCGGCTTTGCCCGGGCAAAAGTCTGGGGCAGATGAGAAGGAAAAAGAAATTTTGCTTGCGTTAAAGCCGGTCGGCTTTGAGACACCTGCGAAGGTTGCAATCTATAATAATGAGAATCTTTACGAAAAAATCGATGGCAAGGCCGATGAGTACATTGAAGCCGGCTTTCAAGGTTTATTTACCCGCCTGTTTACAAATAAAAACGACAACACGCCTGGAATGGAACTTTATCTGTTCGATATGGGTAATGCCAGAAATGCCTTTTCAATTTACAGCATACAAAAAAGGCCGAGTGTTGAAAGCGCCGATGGCCTGGAATTCGGATACAAAACCAGCAACTCCCTGTATTTTGCCTGCGGTAAGTATTACGCTGAATTTATCGGATTTTCCGAGTCTGGCGAATTGGTTAAGACCATGACACAAATCGCCAAAGATATTCAGACGAGTTTGCAAGTTGGTAATACTGCGATACCTGAATTTGCTTTGTTTCCTCAACAGGGCATAGTGGCGAACAGTTTCAAGCTTTATACGAAGAATGCATTTGGCTTTGAAGGATTGACCGATACTTTTACTGCCCAGTATGATATTGACGGCCAGGTCATTACGGCTTTTTTAAGCAGGCGCAGCACATCAGCCGAGGCCTCGGATATTTTATCAAAATATCATAAATTTCTTTTGGAAAACGGCGGCAAAGATATTCCAATAGATAGTTCACAAATCAAGTATGTCGATATCGATGGCTCAATTGAAATTATCTTTTCCGAGGGTCTGTTTGTCGGCGGCATTCATGAAGTCGACAAAAATCAGTTGAATGAAAAATTAGAGAAAATGGTGCTTGGCAAACTTATCGATGCGGCAAAGGCGAATGGTAATGACTGAGGCAGACGAAAAAAAACTTGAACGCAGAGAATTTCTCGCTCGCATAGGCAAAGCCGGCCTTTCAATTGCCGCTGCCGGTGTGGTTTCATCTCTGCTTTATGACGGCAAAGGCCCGACCGCAGCCGGCAGGGGTGAAAAGGTGGTAACATTGCCGGATTTCTCGGTGAAGGGTCAGACCGGCCAGGTAATAACTGTGGTCAAAGGTGCCGACAGAACACAGACTGTTAATAAGGCCATCGAATTGCTGGGTGGGATTGGAAGGTTCGTCAAGCCGGGCGACATAGTTGCCATAAAACCAAATGCTGCATTTGCTTCGCCTGCAATGTTGGGTGCTACGACAAATCCTGACCTTGTGGCAGCGGTAATAAAACTATGCTACAAAGCCGGAGCAAAAGACGTCATTGTCGTCGATAATCCGATTAACAACCCGGCAAGCTGTTTTGAGATAAGCGGTATCGGTAGAGCCGTGGCTGGGGCAGGCGGCAGGGTGGTTTTGCCGAAAGAATCGCTTATCCAGAACACATCTATTAAAGGCGGCAAACTAATAAAGGGTTGGCCTGTTTTAGTTAGTCCGCTCGAAAAAGTAAATAAACTGATAGGTATTGCGCCTGTTAAGAACCACAGCAGAAGCGGGGCATCTATGACTATGAAAAATTGGTACGGGCTTCTGGGCGGGCGGCGAAATGTTTTTCATCAGGATATCAACAACGTTATCACAGAACTGGCCATGATGGTAAAACCAACGCTGGTAATACTGGATGGCACGGAAACTATGATGACCAACGGCCCGACGGGCGGGGCTCGTGAGGACTTAAAACAGACAAATACTATGATTGTAAGCTGTGACCAGGTGGCTGCGGACTCTTATGGGTGTTCGCTTTTGAACCTTAAACCTGCCGATTTGCCTTATTTAGCAATGGCTCAAAACGCAGGCATCGGAACTGCCGACTATGAATCGCTTAAGCCGCTTATGGCAACGGTGAGTTAATTTTATGAAAATTGTAACAATACGTTTTGTAGGATGGGCAAC
>JAPLMV010000022.1 GCA_026386835.1 Planctomycetota bacterium
CTACGGCATGGAACAAAATCTCATCAAACCAATTTAAAACAATCTGCAACGCCACATGGTTGATGCATGAGAATTAACTGGAATGCGTATGATAGGGAAACAAAGCTAAAGCTTGAAATATTCCGAGGATATATTAGGGAATGGCTGCCCGTATTTCTTGCGGGGCGGTCTTCTTTCAAAACAGTAGCTTTGTATGATTTTTTTGCCGGACCAGGTAGAGACGTAGAGGGCGAAAAGGGTTCACCGCTTATTATAATCGATGAATTGAAGGCCTATCTAAGTAATCCGAAAACACCTAAAGTCCAAGGCGTAGAAATCCGCCTTTATTTCAATGATGACAAGAGGGCAAAATATCTGGAATTGAAAGAGGCAATAGAAGAAGAAAATATTTCAAATTTTTTCAATGTTGAAGTAGATAACAAAGATTTCACAGCGGCTTTTAATGAGAAGTTTAACTTAATAGCTGCTGCAAATACAGCAAACCTTGTTATTCTCGATCAATCCGGCATAAAACATATTACTCAAGACGTGTTCAAGAAACTTATGGGCTGTAAGGCTACTGATATTTTATTCTTTATATCGTCTTCGACTGTAAAGAGGTTTGCGGGTGAAGATTGTATAGATCAATATTTCCCTGGCATTACCAAGGAACAGATAGATGGCCTTGATGCAGATCATATTCATAGATTTGTGTGTAAAGAGTATTACCGAAAGTTGGTATCAGCCAGCAAAGAATATTACCTTGCCCCGTTCTCGATTAAAAAGGATTCAAATGTATATGGGCTTATATTCGGGTCAGGCAGTTTATATGGTTTAGAAAAATTCCTGAATGTATGCTGGAAACTTGACCCCAAGACTGGTGAGGCAAATTATAATATTGATCGCGATCCTTTTCGGAAAGAACTGAGTATATTTCCGGAAGATAATATTATGAAAAAATGCGATGAATTTGAAAAGAAACTGATTGCTGAAATCAAAAAAGGAGGAAAGACCAATAACGACATTTATAAATATTGTCTTGAAAATGGTTTTCTGCCAACTCATGTTAATAATATATTCAAAAAATTGCAGAAAGAAGGTATATTAAAAGTATTTCCTGAAACGACACGGCCAGGTGCTTTCTATATCAACTGGAACAACTATAAAACTGGAACCGTAAAAGTGGAATTTGCTATAAGAAACGGTGGCGTATGAAATAATCGCCAAAATCCTTGAAGACCGCCAGATTTAGTGTATAGTGAGTTAAAGCATAGGTTATAGGCAGGTATGATATGGCACAGAATTCAAGAATAGAATGGACCGAATGTACTTGGAATCCGGTCACCGGTTGCTCAAAGATAAGCACTGGCTGCCAACATTGCTACGCCGAGCGCATGGCATTGCGTTTACAAGCCATGGGACAACCCAACTATCGCAATGGTTTCCATGTAACTATTCACCAACATATGCTTGATCTACCACTCAGATGGCGGAGCCCTAAGAAAATTTTTGTCAATTCGATGGGTGATATATTTCATCAGCTTGTCCCGTATGACTTTGTGGCCGAGAGTTTTGGCATAATGACGAAGGCAGCACAGCACCAGTTTCAGTTGTTGACCAAACGATCCCTGCGTCTTTGGCAGTTGGCTTCCGACCTTCCTTGGCCGAAAAATATATGGGTGGGTGTCACTGTAGAAACTGCCGATTATTTGGAACGAATCGACCATCTGAGGCAAACTGGTGCGGCAGTGAAGTTTGTATCGTTTGAACCGCTTTTAGGACCAATTCCAGATATAAACCTTGAAGGCATTAACTGGGTGATTGCCGGTGGGGAATCAGGGCCAGGTGCAAGACCAATTGAAGTTGATTGGGTCAGGAATATCAGAGAGCAATGCGTAGAGCAGAATGTGCCGTTTTTCTTTAAGCAATGGGGCGGCGTAAATAAGAAGAAAAACGGGCGTTCGCTTGATGGGCGTACATGGAATGCCATGCCTCAACAAGCACTGGCTTTAAGATGATGCGCCCCCTATAAGAATATTGTTTGGGAGAAAAAAGAAGGGGTGCCTTTAAGTATTATTGGATATATTAGGTTTTATTATTTACACCCCCTAATTACACCCTTGTAGGGCGAGGGAATTAAGGTGTCCGTATACATTTTTTAGGAAAATCCGTGGCCAAAATTTCTCTGCGTTAATCAGCGATATTTTCAGCGTAATCCGCGTCTAAAAAAGTCTCTATCTGTCTTGTGTCCGCTTTTCTGTCGTTAGTTTTTCTTGCCAAAGCTTTGTCACGGCTTGTTTACAAGCCGATGTTCAAGGCCTGAATAATTATGCAGATGCTTGCATCGAGAAAATTTTAAGGCCTTGAACTTATGGGCCAACTTCTTCTTGGCCGACAAAGCAAAATCAGTGTCAATCTGCCTGCGGCTTAGCCGTGGAACTTGTCCGCCTTTTATCCGCCGCAGGCGGACTGGCGGATCTGTGTCAAAAAATTCTTCGTGCCAATTCGTGAAAATTCGTGGTTAAACTTTTCTTCGACCAGCGACCAGCGACGAGTCACGAGCGACGAATTCGGCCAAACGCGCAGGTATCCAAAAGGCAAAAGTGGAAATTTTAAGATTTTTTTAACTTTTCTTAAATCTTTACCCCACAACAACTTATCTCTTCTCTGCGTTCTCTGCGTTCTCTGCGTTCTCGGCGGTTAACGTTTTTTTCGACCAAACGCGCAGCTTCGCCCCTTTATAGGGACACTGTTTTTCTGTCCCCGTTTGGTCTGTAAGGGGTTTTGTTTGAGCATTTGAATTTTGGTTATTCAAATTTGTTTCGGATTTCGTGCTTAGAAATTCGTGCTTTCGTTGTAAGGCCATTCTTTTACAACTGAATGTGTCTATGCAGTATTTGTCTGCGCGGACTTGTTTTTACAATTTTAATTTTTTCACTGAAATTTTGAACTTTTAACTTTTAATTTTTAAGCCTAACCACTTATGGCACAATAACTTAAAATAAAATCAATACCTGAAATTGGATGTCTTTGGACGTACTTTGGACATACTTTGGACTATCTTCTGATGACATCTGGTATGCTTCTGATGCGAGCTGATGAGAGTTGATGAGAGTTGACGTGAATGGAGTTTCACCTACAAACAGCAGGTGTACCTTTATCGGCTGCCCTTTGCATACCAGTCCGGGTCTTTGGCGAGGTTCTCTCTTGCCTCCTGAGTCATCATCTCAAAGGCAGGGTGCGTGCTTTCATAAGTCCGCTCGTTAAAGGGGGTTTTACGCATCTTTTCGACTTCGATTTTAGCGTCCTTAAAGTAACTGCCGTAGATGTGCAGCGAATCGCTAATATCAACATATCTGCCGACCATTACCGGCTGATTTATTTTCTGCGATATTTTTTCGGCGATTATTCGCTGCAGCTCGGTAAGTGCGTAAACATTCATAAACCACGCTTTATAAAGGTCTCTGCTGCGCCAGTGCGTATTCATATTAAGCGACAATTGCCCCTTATCATCTGGTATCAGCCGACACCATATACGCTGGAGGCATGGCGGGTCATCGGTTTTGGGGTCGGCGGTCGGCATCCATGTTATGGCCTGTGCCCTTCGGGTATGCGTAACCTCGCAGAGAGAATCAATAATGTACTGAATCTGGTCAACCTTTTTAAATGGCTTGGGCGAATCGGCGCTTCGTATATTTTCCACCGGGCAATATGCAAACAATCTTTCGTGATATGTATAAGTCCACTTGCCTGCGGCGGGGTCTATCCAGTGGTCGTGAATGCCGCTGACAACCTCCTGCCTGTACGCCTCAAGCTCGGCAGGGCCGCCTGGGAAATTTTTGTGAATCCTCGGCTCTGCAAAAGGATTGGTGATAGTAACCATAACCGTTGCATCCCTGCTTGCCGGGTCGCCGGGTTTATCGTACTGGGTCTTGATTTCAAGGCCGTTATCCCACACGGCAAGGACTGCCTTTTCCCACGCCTGCGGCAGACAATCAGCGGTAATGGAAATTGCAGGGATATTGCCTGCCCCTTGGGGGCAGGCAGACACGTTTTCGGCCTTTTTTGTTTTCATCAGTGAATCCGTTCCTGATTTTTAAGCTTTATTTCTTTTGCGGGTTGATTTCTTCTTCGGTGACGTTGTATTGCTGTTTGAACCTTGCCGGTAGAGTGCCGAGCATTCTTCTTGCCTTGAAGGCATATTCCGAATCGGGATATTTTTGAATTATCTGGCGGCAGTAATCGACCATCAGCTTGTTACCGCTGCCGATGCCGGGGAGTCTTGCCTCTTTCTTGTGGAACATCGCCATTTCAAAAAGCTTTTCGGCATCGACCTTTTCTTCCTCAGAAAGCTCCTTGAAATCAGCCACATTCGGCTCGTACCGTTCCGAAGTTTTAGGAGCAACTGCCTGTCTGATTTCATTGGCATTCGGTTCAGCCCTTAATTTTTTGTCGTCTTCGGCAAATTGATCAGAAATTGTCCTTTGTTCCGGCGGTTTCTGCTTCGAAGAGGAAGATTTGAACATGTTTACAACGATAAATAAAATTACCACTATTACAACCCCACCCGCTGCTTTTAACCAAAATGTGTTCATAAGCCCTCTTTTAGTTTATCTTCTATTTACTATTGATTGTTGATAAAACCATACCAAACGTTAAAATCAATTATAAGCAGTAAACGGTTACTAATCAATAATCAATTTTATAAGGATTTTTCAGTGTTTACAGGGCTTATAGAAGCGGTTTGTACGGTTGAATCGGTTTGCCAAAACTCTGGTGCGATGCGGCTGACAATTGATTTGGCTGCGTTGGCCGGCGGCTCTAAAGTCGGCGACAGCATCGCCATTAACGGTGTGTGCCTGACCATTGCCGAGCTTAATAGAACACTTGCCGGCTTCGATGTCAGCGGCGAAACGCTGACGAAATCCACGCTTGGTAAATTAAAGCCAAAATCGTATGTCAACGCTGAACGAGCTGTGATGGCTGACGGCAGGTTCGGCGGACATTTTGTTCAGGGGCACATTGACGGCAAAGCTGCGATTAAATCAATAACTAAACAGGCCCCTAAGGGGCAGGGGCAGTTTGCAAATATGGAATTTACCGCAAGTGCCGAATTGCTCGACCAGATGGTGGTCAAAGGTTCGGTTGCTGTGAATGGCGTCAGTCTTACGATAGCGGACATCAATAAAAGCGGCTTTGGCATTGCTATAATACCAAAGACCCTGGAGCAGACCACGCTGGCCAGGGCAAAAATCGGCGATACAGTAAACATCGAAACTGATATAATTGTAAAGGCGGTAAAAAAGCAGCTTGATAATCTTCTGCCGAGAGAACAAAAACTAACCGTGGAAAAACTAAAGGAACTCGGCTTCTAATAATAAATTAAAAATCAAATATAAAAAATCAAAATTGCGGAATAAAGACAGTGAAGAAGAACACAGAAGTCAGTCCGTAAGGACTCCATAGAAGAACACAGAACACAGAATGAGGATTTAAGACTGTCTTATTCCAATCATTCTGATTTCTGGCTACTGAGTTCTGAATACTGATTTGTGTCTTCGTGACTTAGTGGTAAAAAATATGAGCAAAGCCAGCAACCACAACTCGATAACCGACCAACTGGTCATCGGCATAACGATGGGCGACCCGGAGGGGATAGGCCCTGAGGTTATCGTCAAGGCACTTGCCGACCCGGCGATACGTAAAGCCGCCAAGTTCATTATCTTCGGTATGAATGAGCAGCTTGCCTATGCCGCCGACAAAGCGGAGATTGAGCCGTTCTGGGGCAGACACCAGCACGAAAAAATCAGCAGAGATTACCCTCACAAAGTGGTCGTGGCCGATTACGATGAGTATGTGATACCATCCTGGATTAAAGGTCCCAACAAACTATCCGGCGAGGCCTCGATAAGGTTCTGCTTCGATGCCATTGATGCCGCAAAGGAAGGCATCGTAGATGCGGTGGTAACGGCACCAATCAGCAAAACGAGCTGGAAGCTGGCGAAAGTTCCCTGGCCGGGGCACACTGAACTGCTCGCCGCCAGATGCAAATCGCCACGAAAGGCAATGATGTTTGTTGCAGGGCTGTTAAAGATTGCCCTTGCAACCATTCACGAAGGATTGTTTGAGGTTCGGTACAAATTCAGTATCGGCTGTGTCTTTGAGCCGATTGATTTATTGAATACGGCACTGAAGGATTATTTCGGCATCGAAAATCCTAAAATCGGCGTGGCAGCGCTGAACCCGCATGCCGGCGAGAACGGCCAATTCGGCGACGAAGAACAGCGGGTGATATCGCCTGCGATTTTACTGGCCAGGGAGGTCGGCATAAACTGTATGGGACCTGTTCCTGCCGATACGCTTTTCGTCCGGGCGGTCAAAGGCGAATTTGACGGCGTGGTCGCGATGTACCACGACCAGGGTATGATTCCTGTAAAACTTCTGGCTTTTGACAAGGCGGTCAATGTCACCATAGGGCTTCCAATAATAAGGACATCGCCGGCACACGGAACTGCCTTTGATATCGCAGGTAAAAATCTTGCCAGCCCTGAGAGTATGAAGGCGGCAATCACAACTGCCATCCAAATGGCCGCCGTAAAAAAGAATTTGGCAATGAGAATTTAGGCTAAGGTAAATTATGGAATGCAAAAAAGAGAAAAACCTGAAAAAATGCACCTGCTCTTATCCCGGCTGCGATAGAAAAGGAATATGCTGCGAATGTCTGAGCTATCATTTGGCATCAAGGCAGTTGCCCGGCTGCTGCTTCCCTGACAAAATAGAGAAAACTTACGACAGAAG
>JAPLMV010000001.1 GCA_026386835.1 Planctomycetota bacterium
AAACCTTATGAACAAGCTGCTGAAGAGCTATTTGACGTATTCGCTGATACCTGCCGGCTGTTCGGATGCCTGATTTAACGCATCGGACACCATTTTCTGGACTCTTTTCTTTCGGCGGTTTAGCGTCCTCTTGTCACTCACCTCGCTTGGGCTGTCGGCTGCGGCCACTGCTTCCTGTGCGGTAGCGGCGAATAAATCTGCGCCGATTTCCTCCCATAGTCCCTCAGCACGATTAAATACCCCTCCCGAGAGCATTATTCTCATGTTCGGCCAGGCATTTACACCCTTGATTGTGTCTATAAGCTGCCTTATTGCCGGTGCCTGCCGCGGGTTTGTGCCATAAATCAGCAAAATATCTGGGCCTGATTCATTCACGAATGTAAGGATATCATCATTAGTCAGGCCTCCGCCGAGGAATTTGACTTCCCAGCCATCGCTTTCAAACAGATCCGCAAGTACTTGTGCGCCAAGCTCTTGCAATTCTTCCGGTGCACAGGATATAACTATTTTTTTGTCTCTGCTGGGCCTGCGGGGCAGTTTATTCTGCAGCTGGTCTGTGATTGTGCGGTTAATCCGTGTTGCCAGATGCTCCTGAATAGGCGTAATTTGTTCGCTGCGCAACAATTTCTCGATTTCGACCATGACAGGCCAGATAATATCGAGGTAAACGGTATTGGCAGGCGAGCCGGTCTGAAGGGCTTCTTCTATGACGGCTCGGCAGGCCTTTCTGTCGCCGTTAAGCAGTGCTTCTAAATAACGCTCAAGAATTGTTTCAGTTATCATAATTTTAGTCTCCAAAAGGCGTTGCTATTCGTTATATTTTTCCCATATTTACATTTTAGCCCTTTTCAAAACCCTCTAATGTTAATCTGGGTAATATACTCATCGGAACTTGGTTTAAAAAAACTTTAGTTAATTTAGGTAAAATAAGTAATATGGGGGAAAATTAAGAATTAAAAATTAAAAATTTGAAAAAATGACAAAAACTGACATGAATTGAGCATTTTTTAACGAAAATCGGTCACTTTTTAACGCCTTTTACACTTTTTTACAAAAAAAAGATGGGTTTTTGACATGGTCGTTAAAAAAAGACCACCTGTGTTAAACTGTTAAAATGGGAAAGATTTGTAACCGCGAATGAGCACGAATTTTTTGGACAGGATTACGGGATTGACAAGAAAGTGAGTTTTGGTTATTTGAATTGTTTAGCCGTCGCCGGCACGGCAACGCATCTTTTTTCTGTTCTCCGCCTTCTTCTGTCTTTCTGCTTCCTGATTTTTCCTAACTTTTTTGCTTCCGGGCTTTCTTTTCCCAATAATTTATTCTCCAGCAGTTCACACATTTGCTTTCTCGCATAATAACGGTTCAGTCCCTGGCTGCGGCTCTTTTGAACTTTGACTGCCAACCCGCTGGGAATATGCTTCAAATGGACACAGGTGGAACTTTTATTGACTTTCTGTCCTCCTGCTCCACTGCTTCGAACGAACGTTTCCTCAATATCGTTCTCGAGCAGATTGCAGTTATACATACGCTGCTCAAGCTCTTGTCTTTTTCGTTCTGTAATTCCAAAGTTAATCATTATGTTGTCAGCCTTTCCTTCTCAACAACACCGCGCCGAGGCCGAGCAATAAAAGCGTCGCTGGTTCGGGAACCTGTACAACCATACCTATAGGCCTTCTCAATCCCAAAGCGAACAAAGACCTATTTCCACTGGAATCAATTTTTTCAATCACGTCATAGTTTGACACGTAAAGATTACCGCTATTGTCAAATGCAAGACCTTCTGGATTCCATAATCCAGAGGCAAAAGTAGTCCTGTTTCCGCTCGTATCTAATTTTTCGATAGTCCCGTTTTGACCGTCACTGCACGCTACATAAAGGTTCCCGCTCTTATCAAATTCCATACCTATAGGTCTTCTCAATCCCAAAGCGAACAAAGACCTGCTTCCACTGGAATCAATTTTTTCAATCACGTCATAGTTTGACACGTAAAGATTACCGCTATCGTCAAATGCAAGACCTTCTGGATTCCATAATCCAGAGGCAAAAGTAGTCCTGTTTCCGCTCGTATCTAATTTTTCGATGGTCCCGTTTTGACCGTCACTGCACGCTACATAGATGTAATCGGCTTGTGTGAAAGGACTAACCAAAAAAAGTATCACAATTAATAAAAAGAACTTTACAAATAATTGATAAAACTTTTTCATAATTTTTAATTCTCCTCAAAATATTTTTATATTTCTTTTTCAAAATTGCTACAACCAAGACTATCAGTAAATATAGTAATTATTTCATGTATTTTTTGATTTGTGAGTTTCATTTTGGCTATTATATAAAAGAGACTCTTCCTTATAATCTAAATATAACTTTGTAAACACTAGAAATGCTCCAATCAAAGATAGTCCCCAAAATATTCTTATATTCCAATTCTCTGCATTAGATGTGCCATCCCATGTCTGTATTGCCCATCCCAACTTTCCTATTCCGGCAGTTGATAAAAATCCCACACTGCAAAACTGCATAATATTTCTGTATTTTTTTGTTTTAATTTTAGGAAACCATTCCCGCAATTTTGATGTTATAATAACAGCAATAATTAATATTCCACTTATTATAAAACCAGTTTCAATGTATTCACATAATACCGTAGATACACTTGTATTTGCTAATATCTGTATTTTATATAGCATTTTCCCCTCATATTATTGTCTGTTCTTGACTAATAGTATATTATTATTTAATGTTTTCAATATTATATCCACATATACTTCTTTTGTCAACCCAAATCTTTACTCAAACTGAAACTTGAAACTATGGACAGCCACCTATTTTTAATTTTTTCTTCTGTCTCCTGATTATTGTATTCTGAATTCTTTTGTAGATTTTATCTCTTTTTCTTTTCAAACTCAACTGAAATTATCCACTTAAAAATATGTGAAAGCTCCGGTGTCGTTTCCGGATGTCTGCTTCCCCACGTTTTTTGGGCAATCTGCGTCCAAAATTTCTTCGTGGCACTTCGTGTTCTTCGTGTTGAAAAAATCTTTTTTTAAATCCGTGTCTATCGGTGTTCATCCGTGGCCAAAATTCTTCAGCGTTAATCCGCGAAATTTTCTGCGCAATCAGCGTCTAAAATTTGTCCGTCTTATGGCGTATGCTCTTGTGCACTTTCCGCTACCAGCCGTACGCTATAAATCCTATAATCCTGTCCAAAAACGAGATACCAGATACGAGATACGAGCGACCAGATTTCGGTGAGCTCAGTCGAACCGCGACGAGACACGACTTGGGCCATTCGCGCAGGTATCAAAAAGGCAAAAATGAAAATTCTAAAAAAATTTTCACCATTTTTAACTCCTTATTTTACAATTACTTATGACTCTTCTTCGTGTTCTTCGTGCCTTCGTGGTGAACTTTTTTCGACCAAACGCGCAGCTTCGCCCCATTATAGAGAGACGCAGTTTTTCTGCGCCTTGTTCGGAGTACACGATTCATCGTGTCTTCTCCATGTATGTTCTTTGATAACTGAACAACGAAGCCCAGCCGTGAAATCTGTGCAACCTGTGGCTAATTTTCAAATTTTTCACTGAAATTTTGAACTTTTAACCTTAAACTTTTAACTATAACTGATTATGGCACAAGAACTTAAAACAAAATCACCACCTGCTCATTGGCTTCATTTGACGTACTTTGGACATACGTTGGAGTGCTTCTGAGTATCTTCTGATGACTGCTGATGCGCGCTGATGTACGCTGATGAGCGCTGATGACATTGGAGTTTCACCTACAAACGACAGGTGCGCCCATTGCTAAATCGGCGGCAAAAATATTTTTTGAGTTGCAAGCTGGTTATTGTATAATTGGGGCAAGGATTAAGAAATTCTAAGGATGGAATTTTATGATTGGGGTAATGGCCCAGC
The DNA here is from genome assembly GCA_026386835.1 of Planctomycetota bacterium. GTDB lineage: Bacteria > Planctomycetota > Phycisphaerae > Sedimentisphaerales > Anaerobacaceae > JAPLMV01. The sequence goes on from JAPLMV010000001.1 coordinate 3,918, forward strand.
CTGGTACACAACAGAAGCTGGAGATACTCAGCGCAGATGCACAGTATGACCTTGCGTGCGCATGCGGAACGACGAAGGATGAGCATCGCAAACGCAGCGGCGAAGGAAAGTGGATTTATCCGATAACGCTTCCAAACGGGGGTAAAAGCATACTGTTTAAGACGCTGATGTCGAACGTCTGCGTCAATGACTGCAAATATTGCCCATTGAGAGATAATATGGATGTTCGGCGGTGCAGTCTGTCGGCAGAGGAAACGGCGAAGGTGTTCATGGATTACTACGGCCAGCGGGAGGTGTTTGGCCTATTTCTTAGTTCGGGCGTGGTGGGTTCGCCTGATGCCACGATGGAACGGCTGAACGCGACGGCAAGGATTCTGCGGAAAAAGTACAGGTTCAGAGGGTATATTCATTTGAAGATTATACCGGGTGCAAGCGATGCGGCGATTGAGGATGCGGTATCATTATCCAGTGCGGTATCGCTGAATATCGAGACGCCGGGCGAAAAAAATCTGGCGAAACTGTCGGAAAAGAAAAAGTATATCAGGGATATAATCGAACCCATCAAGTTAATCAGCAGATTAACCTCCTGCGGGGGGAAGTATGCGGGCGTTAAGCAGACAACGCAGTTTATCGTGGGGGCGGCGGGCGAATCGGATTCGGAAATTGTGAAGTATATGGGCGGGCTGTATAACAGATTGAAACTGCAGAGGATTTATTTCAGTGCATATCAGAAGGGGCTGGGAGATGGGGCTTTGCCGGGCGAAAAGGCAAAGCTGGAAGAACCGCAGCCTGCGGCTCAGCTGGCGGTGTTTGTGCGGGAACATCGGCTTTATCAGGCGGATTTTCTGCTTAGGAAATACGGTTTTGCGGAATCGGATATTGTTTTCGAGCGGGACGGGAATCTTTCGCTGGAGATTGACCCTAAGGAGGCGTGGGCAAGGAGTCATCCGGAGCGTTTTCCTGTAGAGGTGAACAGGGCATCGCGGTTTGAACTTTTGAGGGTGCCTGGGCTGGGACCTTTGACTGTGAACAGGATTCTTGAGAGACGAAAAGAGGCACGTATAAGCCGCATAGAGGATTTGGGAAAGGCTGGGACGAGACTTCAAAAGGCG
>JAPLMV010000254.1 GCA_026386835.1 Planctomycetota bacterium
TAATGCTTCATTAAGTTTTAAGTGTGGCACGGCCATCTTGGCCGTGTTTTTCGGGCTCAAAACCCGTGCTGCAAAGAGGGGTCAAACCTATGGAAAACGAAAAAGATAAAAAGAACAAGCCGCAAAGAAAAACAGGAAAAAGGATACTGGCAGTTGTACTGATTCTTTTGGCCGTTTTGATTTTGTTAGTGCTTATTTTTGTGCCGGTGTATGTGTCAAGCGAGCAGGGGCGAAAGACCATATTAGCCAAAATTAACAGTTCCGTCAGCGGGAAAACCAATTTTTCCGGCCTGTCAATGAGCTGGTTCAGAGGCGTGAAGGTGACAGGTATAAGCTATAAGGATAATGCGGGCAGCACTTCTGTTGAAGTAAAGCAAATAGCCACGAAACCTATGTATTCTTCCATTTTGATGGGCAGTTTGTCGCTGGGAAAAACGGTAGTGGATGAGCCGCGGATTGAAGTAAATCTTGATGGTTCAAAAGAAGGCCGTATAAGTCAGGGGACGGGGGGCAAGAGCACAAGTGCCGGCCTGCCTGTAAATAAAATTGACCTTGTTGTAAATAACGGCAATGTAAAGGTAACCAGCAAAAAATCCGGAACAGTGGAGCTTTCACAGATAAATTCCGAGGTTAATTTTAGCGGAATCGGCGAGAAAACAAGTTTCGACGTGAATATGGATGTGGCAGGCGATGGTAAAGAATCTTCTATTCATGCGAAGGGGCAAGTCAAATCGGATGGATGGAAATTGAAGGATACCAGCGGAACTGTGACTGTCGAGGTCAATGACTTGGATGTTGCATCGCTGGGACCTGTTTTTGAGTTGGCTGGTGTCGAGGCAGGGGCCAAAGGCATTATTTCCGCCAATATGCAGGGCGAAATCAAGGATGGACAGGTTGAGAATCTTGTCGGCACAATAAATGGCAAAAATCTGGATATGGCAATTCCGGGGACAAAGGGCGACCGTCTTAAAACCAGCATGCTCAATGTCGATACGAAACTGCAGACGCAGAAGGACAAGATAAAAATTGACAAGCTGGATGTTAAGAGCGACTGGCTCGATGTACAGGCCAGCGGCGTTGTACCTGTTACTGTTAAATCTTTTGCTGATTTTATGCAGCCGGATTCGCCTTACAGCTTAAAGGGTAATTTCAAGTGTGACCTGGCCTTGGCATTTACGCAGATGCCGGGAATTTTCAAACTAAAACAGGGTACAACGGTAACTTCAGGCAGCGTCAGCGGCAATATCGAGACAATCAGCGAAGGGGGACAGCGGAAGATTGCCGGCCAGGCAAATCTTGAGAATCTGCAGGGTCTGGTGGACGACAAGGCGGTCAGTCTGTCGCAGCCGGTTACAGCCCAGGTGCAGATGTCATCTGATAAAAGCGGGATTAAATATGACAAATTAGACTTGTCGGCCTCGTTTGCAAAAATCAGTTGCTCCGGAACCAGCGAGCAGATGAATTACAAGGCACAGGTTAACCTTGCGAGTCTTCAGTCCGAACTGGGGCAGTTCGTGAACATTGGCCAATACAATCTGGCCGGCGAGATGACAGCCGATGGTAAAATCTCCGGCGACAAGGATAAAATTGCCATAGCAGGAACATCAAATTTTAAGAATCTGGCCATGACTCCCAAATCAGGGCCAGGCGTACTTGAGCCGGATGCGGATATAAATTACTCCATTGTTGTGGAGCCTGCTAAAAATGTTATTAATGTCAGTTCATTGGATGTAACCGCAAGTTTCGGGCATGTCAGCACAAAAGATGCGGTTGTTCCGTTAGACAGCAAAAAGGCTGCAAAGGCAATGAATCTTCCTGTTTCAGTAAATAATCTGGATTTGGCCAAGCTTCAGCCATTTGCGATTATGTTTGCGTCTTTTCCAGCGAAGATGCAAATGGCCGGTCTGGTTGAATCGCAGGCGGTAATAACATCTGAAAAAGATATGTATCACGTTGTTACCGATTCGACAAAAATCAGTAATTTCCGGCTTGTCTCGCCGGGTATGCAGCCTTTCGAGCAGAGCGAAATAGTGCTTTCCCTCGATGCGGAATTTAACCCGACTGAAAAGACAATCAGCAATGTGAAGAAATTGCAATTGACAAGTCCGCAGATAAAGATAAACACCAATTTCGAGCAGGCCACGCAAAACGGCACAACAAAACTGAATGGGCAAGCGGATTTGGAATATGACTGGGCGGCTGTCAGCAGTATGGTGTCGGCATATTTGCCGCAGGGACTCAAAATGACCGGCAAACGAAAAGACACGATTAATTTCAGCAGTCAGTACCCAGCCAACGATCCCAACGGACTTTTGGCCAATCTTAACACAAAAGGCAAGCTGGGTTTTGACAGTGCTCAATATTTGGGTATGAATTTCGGTCCAACTGAAGTTGATATCCAGGCACAAAAAGGCATTATGACCATCGCTCCTTTTACTGCAAAAGTTAACAGCGGACAGGTCAGTTTCAGCGGTTCGGCAGATTTCAACAAAAAACCCTCATTACTCCAAACTCCAGGTCAAATGCAGCTTGTCAAGGATGTCAAAATCAATGATATTATGAGCCAGGCGGTTTTGAAAAACGTAAATCCGCTTTTTGCAAATACCCTGAACGTGGATTGTCTTGCAAGATTTAATTGTGAAAAGCTTGCGATACCGCTGGCAGGTGCTAACAAAAACGACCTTGAAGTAATTGGTACGATTTCCATAGATAAGGTTACCATGCAGTCCTCCAATTTGTTGGGGATACTTACACAGGCTCTTAACATACTCGGCGGCGGTACCGGTGGCCAGCAGATTACTGTTCATCCGACCAGATTTGTTTTACAGAAAGGTTTTCTGCAATATGACAATATGCAGGTGGATTTAGGAACCGCACCGCTTATTTTCAAGGGCAAAATCGGTC
>JAPLMV010000287.1 GCA_026386835.1 Planctomycetota bacterium
AAAATGTCGGTAAAGAAAAACGACGAGGTCATTTATGCCAAGTATATCGGCAACGATGTTGAAATCGACGGCGAAAAATACGTGATTCTGCATGAGAGTGATATACTCGGGATAATAGAGAAGTAGGAAGAAGTTCGTAGTTCGTAGTTCATAGTTCGTAGAAAGAATTGAATTAAGAAAGAGGTAAGGAAAATGGCAAAGCAATTAATGTTTGATGATACAGCACGCTCGCAGTTGAAAGACGGTTTATCGCAATTGGCTGCGGCGGTAAAGGTTACACTCGGGCCGACAGGCAAAAATGTAATTCTGCAAAAAAGCTGGGGTTCGCCAAGGGTGACCAAAGACGGCGTAACGGTCAGCAAGGAAATCGAGTTGCCTGACCCGTTCAAGAACATGGGCGCAAAAATGGTAAATAGTGTGGCCAGCAAGACCAGCGATGTGGTCGGCGACGGGACAACGACATCGACGGTATTGGCAGAGGCAATTTATGTGGAAGGTCTGAAATACGTTGCGGCAGGTTCGAATCCGATGGCTATTCAGCGTGGCATAAACAAGGCGTCTGAGGTTGTAACCAATTTCATCAAATCGGTCAGCGTGCCTGTGAAAGGCCATGATGACATTGCGAAGGTGGCGCGTATAAGTGCGAACAATAATCCGCAGGTCGGGGAAATTCTTGCCGATGCCATCGACAAGGTTGGCAAAGAGGGCGTGATAGAGGTTGAAGAAGGCAAAGGAATGGAAAACGAGCTGACCGTTGTTGAGGGTATGCAATTCGACAAGGGTTATATATCGCCTTACTTCATGACCAATGCAAACACCCTCGAAGCGATTCTCGAGGACGCATATATTCTGCTTCACGAAAAGAAATTATCCAATATCCGCGAGATTATCCCGCTGCTGGAAAAGATTGCACAGGTGGGCAGGCCATTATTGATTGTGGCTGAAGATGTTGAGGGTGAGGCGCTGGCGGCACTGGTAATTAACCGGCTTCAGGGCGTGCTGAAGGTCTGTGCGGTAAAGGCGCCGGGCTTCGGTGACCGCAGGAAGGCAATGATGGGCGATATAGCCGTTCTTACTGGCGGAGAGGTGATTACCGAGGATTTGGGCGTGAAACTTGAGAGCATGGAGCTTTCGCAGCTTGGTCAGGTCAAGAAAATTGTGGTGGGCAAGGAAACCACAACGATAATCGAAGGCGCAGGCGAAAAGAAAAACATAGCTGCCCGCTGCGAACAAATCCGAAAACAAGTCGAAAAGACAACCAGTGATTACGACCGTGAGAAACTTCAGGAACGGCTGGCAAAGATGACCGGCGGCGTGGCAATAATCAAGGCAGGGGCTGCGACGGAAACGGAGATGAAGGAACGCAAGGATCTGCTTGACGATGCGCTGCATGCGACAAGAGCAGCGACGCAGGAGGGGGTTGTGTCTGGCGGCGGAATCATATTCCTTCGTGCAATAAAAGAAGTTGAAAAGGCCAGAGTCAAGGCAAAGGGCGATGAAAAGCTGGGGTTTGAAATTGTTATGCATGCCCTGAAGTCGCCGACAATGCAGATTGTCAATAATTCAGGCGAGCAGGGCGATGTGGTTGTGGCGCAGCTTCTTGAGAAACTCGAAAAGGACGATTCAATCGGATACGATGCCAATACCAGCCAGTTCGTCAATATGTTCAAGGCAGGCATTATCGACCCTGCGAAGGTTGCCAGGACGGCGCTGCAAAATGCGGCCTCGGTGGCAGGTTTGATGCTGACTACCAACGTGCTGATAACCGACCTTAAGGACAAGGACGAAGAGCCGATACCCGGAGCAGTAAGATAAAACCCGTTGTGCGTATTGCGTGATGCGTATTGGTTTCAAATCTACTTAAGAAATTATAGCGCATTACGCAATACGATATACGCAATACAAAAATATGGCAAAGCGTGATTATTATGAGGTTCTTGGTGTAGGCAAAAGCGCTTCCGCCGATGATATAAAACGCGCATACCGGCGTATGGCGATGAAATACCATCCTGATAAAAACCCCGGCAATAAAGAGGCTGAGGCGAAGTTCAAGGAATGCGCCGAGGCATACGAGGTTCTAAGCGACCAAGAGAAGCGGCAGCGATACGACCAGTTCGGTCAGGATGGACTTCGCGGGGCAGGGATGCACGATTTCAGCCGAATGAACGTCGAAGATATTTTCGGGATGTTTGGACTCGACGACCTGTTTGGCGGGATGTTTGGCGGCGGCGGCAGAGGAGGCAGAGGAGCGGCGGGCGGAAGAACAAGAGCAGCCCGCGGCTACGACCTCGAAACGACTGTGAAGCTGACGCTTAACGATGTTGCAAAAGGGGTGGAAAAGACAATCGAATTCACCCGGCAGGATGTGTGTTCTGATTGTAACGGGACGGCGTGTGCGGCGGGGACAAAGCCGGGGGTATGTCATACGTGCGGCGGACACGGGCAGGTGGCAAAGGGCGGCGGATTTTTTCAGATGGTTACGACCTGTCCGCAGTGCAGGGGCAGCGGTCAAATCATTACAACGCCGTGCAAGAGCTGCGGCGGGACCGGGCATGTTCCGAAAAAGAGGGTCGTCAATATTAAAATACCGGCTGGCGTCCACGAGGGACAGGGTATCAGGGTAGGCAACGAGGGTGAGCCGGGGCGAAACGGCGGTCCGAGAGGCGATTTATACTGTTATGTGAGAATAGAGCCGCACGAATTTCTGCAGCGGGACGGCAATGACCTTGTTGCGGTCGTGCCGATAAGCTTCAGCCAGGCGGCGCTTGGTGCGTCGATAGATGTGCCGAGTCTTGACGGGACAAAGCAGCTTAAAATTCCGGCTGGGACACAGTACGGCAGCGTATTCAGGATAAAAGGACAGGGATTGCCCGATATCCGCTCAGGCAGGAGCGGCGACCAGCTTGTACAGATTACGATTGAGACGCCTGTAAAATTAAGCGACCAGCAGGAAGAGCTTTTGAGGGAGTTTGCGAAAACGGAAAATAAGACCGTGTCGCCAAAAACAGCACGGTTTTTTGAGAAACTTAAGAAGAATTTCGGCGGCAACTAATGAAGCACAAAAACAAACCAGAAGAGCAAAATCAGACAGAGCCAAAGAACGCAGGGGTTGATGCGGATAATTTGCTGGCTGCATTGCTATCAACAAAGGATGAGCAATTTGAGGATGTGTTTTTGACAAAGGAAGACAGGCAGTTGATAGAATCGCTGCCTGAGGAACAAAAAACAGGTGTTCGCGAGGCGCTGCTTGGCAAGGGTGTTGTTTTTAAGAAACTGCTTGAAAAACTTCAGCGATTGAGTGCCGACTATTCGAATTTTCAAAAACGTGTACCGAAACAGATAGTTGACACACTTGCCTACGAACATGAAAAGGTGATAAGGACTCTTTTGCCGGCGTTGGATAATTTTGAACTTACGCTGAAAAATGCAGAATCGGCTGAAAATACACAGGCAATTATCAAGGGTGTAAAGATTATTTATGACCAGATGCTGGATATATTAAAATCGCACGGGGCAGAGCAGATAAAGTCATTGGGCGAAAAATTCGACCCTGTCATGCACCAGGCGATGCTTCATCAGGCAAGGCCGGAACAGGGGGAAAATGTGGTGCTCGAAGAATTTCAGAGGGGTTACAAACTGAACGGTCGAGTAATCAGACCAAGCAGAGTAGTAATAAACAAGTTACCATCGGGTGGAGCAGGCGTGCAGGAATTCCCAGCCGATGAAATGCAAAAAGAAGGACAATCATCAGGGCAGCCGAGCGAAGAATGTGAGACAAAGGATGCGGAGCAATAAATTATGCCCACTTATGAGTACAGATGCGAGAGTTGCGGACACGAATTTGAAAAGTTTCAGTTGATAACTGCCAAATCACTTCGCAAATGTCCCGTGTGCGGCAAGTCATCTATCAAACGGTTAATCGGAGCCGGCGCAGGGATAATATTCAAGGGAAGCGGTTTCTATCAGACCGATTACAGAACTGAGAGTTACAAAAAAGAGCGGAAAAGCGATAAAAGCGACAGCACCGCAGCGGTTTCTGAAAAAAAGGTCGAGGCCAAAGATGCAAAGGCCGGCGATAAGACTGAACCGGACGTGAAGAAAAAGGGAACATCGACCACCTCTGCTAAAAAGTGAAAATGAGAGTGTTGGGATTCGAACCCAAGACCTACGCATTAAAAGTGCGTTGCTCTACCGACTGAGCTACACTCCCAGGATTTTCCAAAACCAGAAGTATAATCCACAATCATATTTAGTGTCAACTCTTTTTTGGCTGTTTGCTCCAAATCATGCCCCTTCTGTTCTTGACACGGCGTTTGTTAAGTAATAGCATACGCATCTTGTAAAATTGTCAGGAGCTAACATAATGATTAATGTAACGTTAATTACGGGCGACGGAATCGGGCCTGAAATTGCAGAAGCGGCACGACGATGCGTCGACGCGACCGGTGTAAAAATCAACTGGGAAATAGCAGAGGCAGGCGTCGATGTGCTCGAGCGCCTCGGCACGCCACTGCCTGATGCAACCATCGAATCGGTGAGGAAAAATGGCATTGCGTTAAAAGCACCAATTACTACGCCCGTCGGCACCGGTTTTCGAAGCATAAACGTCTATCTCCGTCAGGAGCTTGATTTGTATGCGTGCCTTCGGCCATGCAAAAGCTACAAGGGCGTCCGCAGCAAATATGCCGATATCGACCTC
>JAPLMV010000268.1 GCA_026386835.1 Planctomycetota bacterium
TCATAAACCGCCGCCATTTTTGATTCTCAGCCTCAGCGGACTCATATTCCTGACGAATGTCAGAAGGCAGACTTTCCATGTGGGCAATATACATGAGCAGGCCTGGTTCAAACTGAAGTATTTTTTCGAGTTTCAAAAGAAGCGCATCGCGGGGCGGATTTCTTACCCTGCCTGTTTCAATGGTTGACAGGTACGGCTTTGAAAAACCGGCCAGACTGCTCACCTCATCGAGGGTCAGCTTCAGTTCCTCACGTTTTTTTCTTATTATCTGCCCTAAGGACATACGAAATCCTCACCTGAATCAAAAGTTATTCGACTTCGATAAGCTTATAGTCGGTACTCCCCAGTCCAATACTCCGGGCATGCTCAAACTGGTACATCGGGTTGAGCTTATCGTTATCAATTAGCTCGGCCAGTTTTTTACCACTTTTATTTTCTACTAAATCCAATGCCGCCTTATCGACCGCCACAGGGTCGGTTGATGCGACAATACCTATGTCATCAACTATCTTACTCATATTGGGCTTGTCAAAACAATCGCAATCCTCGGTTACCGACATAATAAAATTGAAAAATACCGCTCTCGATTCCTTGCCTTTTAATACCCCCTTTGCATGTTCGGCGATATTTTTCTGTAAAATCGCATTTTCCGCACCCCAATCGTATTGAATCGCGTCGAATCTGCACACTGTCAGACATTCTGCACAGCCGATACATTTGTCGGCGTTTATATGCGCCTTGACATCGTCGATTGTAATGGCATCAGCAGGGCAGTATTTGGCGCATTCCCCGCACCGCACGCAGTTATCGTTGGTGTTCGGCTTTAGTGCTGAATGCTGACGCATCTTGCCTTTTCTGCTTGAACAACCCATCCCGAATGTTTTCAATGTGGCAGCGGCACAGGTGGCAACGTGGCCCGTAAAATGCGCTATCGATAGAATCGACTGGCACCTCACGATATCAGATGCGATGAAAACCACCTTATTAAGTTCGCCGTCGATTTCAACGGCTGTTTCCGAATTTCCCCAAAGTCCGTCTGCTGCGATGAAAGGTATCCCCAGCACATCAATACTGAAGCCATGCTCCGCCGCCAGCACAGCGTGGTCGATGGCGTTGTGCCGCCTGCCGACGTACAAGGTGCTCGTGTCTGTTAAAAAAGGTTTGGTTTTTAGTTTCTGCAGTTCCTCCACAAGTCCCTTGATACAGGGTGCCTTTATGTAGGTAGTATTAGGGCCTTCACCGGCGTGGATTTTTACCGCCGTAAAATCGTTTTCTCTGAAACATTTTTCGAATCCGCCGGTTTTGAACAGCCTGCGTGCCTTTTGGGAAATCGCCTGTTCACCCTGGCTGAGAGATGCTTTGATAAAGTACACTTTAGAAACCATAAAATTCACTTGCAAAGAAACATGTTTTAACCCGCCTTTTGGCAATTGTTCATATTCAGTCAAGCAACGGTTACATTATATTGTTTTTAGAGCAGATGCTCAAGCAGGATTTTTACTCCCAGTCCCATAAGTATCAGCCCGCCGACCGCTTCGATTTTGCTCTCAAAAAAGTGCCCGAATTTTTTGCCGATAAAAACGCCAAGATATGAGAGCACGAACGTTATTGCTCCTATGATAATAACCGCTGTGATGATGCGATTTGTAATAAGCGAAAGGGTTATCCCTACAGCCAGTGCGTCGATACTGGTTGCAACGGCCAGTACCAGCAGCACAATGATGTTGGCAGGGTCAAATTTGTTTTCGGCGGACTTGATTTTAAATGATTCATAAATCATTTTTCCGCCGATAGCGGTTAAGATTCCAAAAGCAACCCAGTGGTCATAGCCGGCAACGAGATGCTTTGAAGCGTTTCCCGCCAGGCATCCGACCAGCGGCATAACCGCCTGAAAACCCCCGAAGAAAGCTGCCATTCGAAATGCGTGTTTTACCTGCAACTGTTTATAAGCAGTCCCGCTTGCAACCGAGACCGCAAACGCATCCATGGATAAGCTTACTGCTATAATTATGATTGTGATTAAACCCATAAGCGGTCGAGCGTTTTGCTGTTACTGTGATTTTATTATGCCTTTGCTGGTAACGTCTTCAGCTATTTTTTCACCGGGTCTGATGATTAAAAACTCGTTTTCATTCCAGATGCCGTCA
>JAPLMV010000073.1 GCA_026386835.1 Planctomycetota bacterium
CGCCTATACCAACGACCAGAAAGTTGTCGACCAGATTCACAAGGACCTGCGACGTGCACGTACCGCCGCTGCAAATATGATACCGACCAGCACAGGCGCCGCAAAGGCAATCGGCAAAGTTATCCCCGAACTCGAAGGCAAGCTCGACGGCTTTGCAATCCGGGTCCCGCTTCCTGTGGGCAGCATCGTGGATTTGACGGTAAATCTCAAAAAGGCGGCGACAAAGGATGAAATCAATGCCGCAGTAAGGAAAGCCGCCCAGGGCCCGATGAGGGGTATTCTCGAATATTGCGATGAGCCGATAGTAAGCAGCGACATTGTCAATAACCCGGCTTCGAGCATCTTTGATTCGCTTTTGACAATTGTAAAAGGAAATACCGTCAAGCTGCTGAGCTGGTATGACAACGAGTGGGGTTACGCAAACCGCACCGTTGATATTATGCAGAAAATGGCAAAACTCGGGTAAGGGAAAAAGAGCACAAGAGCATAGGTTCAAAAGCGACTTATGCTCTTACGATTTATGCATTTATGACTTGTTGAGGTAAAGGTATGGCTAAAAAAACGGTTGCTGATATTGATGTAAAGGGCAAAAAGGTCTTGATGAGGTGCGACTTCAATTTTCCGCTTGATGAAAACTGCAACATTACAAGCGACAAAAGAATAGTTGCGGCTTTGCCGTCGATAAAGAAGGTCCTCGAGGGCGGCGCTTCTGTTATTTTGATGAGCCATCTCGGAAGACCCGAAGGGCAAAAAACCCCAAAGGAGTCTCTTGCTCCTGTCGCAAAACGGCTCTCCGAACTTTTAGGCAAAGATGTAATATTTGCCGATGACTGCATTGGTTCCGATGTTGATACAAAGGCAAAGACCCTCAAGAGCGGCCAGGTGATGCTGCTCGAAAATCTCCGCTTCCATAGGGAGGAAGAAATCAAGGACAAAAAGGCAAAGGATGACCCAAAGCTCAAAGAAGCCAAGGAAAACTTCGCCAAAAAACTGGCAGCCCTTGCGGATATCTATATTGACGATGCCTTCGGCACTGCACACAGAGACAACGCCTCAATGCTTACCGTGCCTCAAATGATGAAAGGCAAGCCCAGGGTCATTGGTTTCCTGATTGAGGCGGAGCTCAAATTTCTCGGCGATACGGTAAACAATCCGCAGAAACCGTTTTTCGCCATTTTGGGCGGTGCAAAGGTCTCCGACAAGCTCGGTGTCATTGAAAACCTGATGAAGAAAGTCAACGGCATCCTTATCGGCGGTGCGATGGCCTATACCTTCTTCAAGGCACAGGGTAAATCGGTTGGCAACAGTCTATGTGAAAACAACTTTATCGACAAGGCAAAGGAACTTCTCGGCAAGGCCAGGGAAATGAACTGCGAAATAATTCTGCCCGTCGATACCGTTATCGCACAGGAATTGAAGGAAGGCGCAAAGAACAAGGTCGTCGAAGGCAATATCGACGACGGCTGGCAGGGTTTCGATATCGGTCCGAGAACAAGAAAACTTTTCGCCAACAAAATCAAAACCGCAAAGACAATCATCTGGAACGGCCCGATGGGCGTTTTTGAGATGCCGCCCTTCGACGAAGGCACAAAAGCGGTCGCTATGGCTGTTGCAGAGGCCACCGACAAAGGCGCACGCAGCGTCATAGGCGGCGGCGACAGCGCCAGCGCTATAAAGAAGATGGGGCTTAATAAACGCGTAAGCCACGTTTCAACCGGCGGCGGCGCCTCGTTGGAATTTCTCGAAGGCAAACCATTCAAGGCCATCGAAATTCTCGACGAAAAATAGCATATAGGAAGAATGGCCGATTTACGATTATTATAAATCAATGAGATTACCAAAAGCAGGGACAATTGAAGTAGCACCATCCATATTAAGCGCTGATTTTGCCCGGCTGGCGGATGAAATTACTCAAATCGAGTCAGCAGGGGTAAAAATAGTGCATCTTGACATTATGGATGGCCATTTTGTACCCAATATTTCAATGGGCCCGCCTGTTGTCGCCAAACTTCGCAAGTACAGCACACTGGTTTTCGATTGCCACCTGATGATAACCGACCCTGATAAATATGCTCAGCCGTTTGTCGATGCAGGCGCTAATCATATAACCTTTCATATTGAGGTAACTAAAAAACCTGAGCAGCTTATCGAAAAGCTGCATAAGCTCGGCGTTACCGCAGGTGTATGTTTGAATCCCGAAACGCCTGTCGAAGCAATTGAAAAGATTGCGCCATTTTGCGATATGGTTTTGGTGATGACGGTACACCCGGGCTTCGGGGCACAGAAATTTATGCCCGAGTCGGCGAAAAAAATCACCACAATCAGGAAAATTGTCGGCCCCGGTATCAGGATAGAGGTTGACGGCGGCATAGACCCCAAAACCGCACCGATAGTCGTTTCTTACGGAGCCGACACCCTCGTTGCAGGCAACTCAATATTTGCACAACATGACCGGCTTGCTGCAATAAATGCTATTTTGTCGGCGGCAAGGTAATTTTTACTGTAAAATTGGTGATTTTTCGTAAAATTTCAGGCAATTTTTTGGTAGAATCTTGTGACTATGACCAAAAAACCTAAATCGAGCTGGAATGGTTTCTCGTTGAAGCCGCGTAAAGAGATGCCCGCAGGACTCTGGATTCGATGTCCAGGCTGCGAGCAGATGTTTTACAAAACCGCGGTCGAACAAAATCTAAACGTCTGCCCGAAGTGCAGCTATCATTTTCGCATCGATGCTGTTACCCGAATCAAATATCTGGCCGATGAAGGTTCTTTCCAGCAGATTTTAAGCGACCTGACGACCAACGACCCGCTGGATTTTAAGTTCAGAGAGACAACCTACAAGCAGCGTGTAAAGGCCGACGAGAAAAAAAGCGGCGCTACTGAGGCCATACTTGTCGGCAAGGCCTTTATCAAAGGCCGCGGAGTGGTACTGGCCGTTATGGAGCCCAATTTCCTGATGGGCTCGATGGGGGCTGTTGTCGGCGAAAAGTTCTGTGCCGCTGCCGACAAGGCCATCGAGGAGAAGATGCCGCTTGTCGCAATCTGCTGTTCCGGCGGAGCCAGAATGCACGAGGGCGTCGTTTCGCTTGGCCAGATGGCAAAAACCTCCGCCGCCGTTGCCATGCTTGACAAGGCAGGCGGACTTTTCATCTCCGTTTTAACCGACCCCACTACCGGCGGGGTAACTGCCAGCTTTGCTATGTTAGGCGACTGCTTGATAGCCGAGCCTAAAGCTCTCATCGGATTTGCCGGCCCTCGCACAATCGCCGAGACAATAAAGGTTGAACTGCCTGAAGGATTCCAGACCGCCGAATTTATGCTCGAGCATGGCTTTATCGATATGATTGTCCACCGCAAAGACCTGCGAAGCGAAATCGCCCGCATCATCGACTACTGCCAGAAATGATTCGTGATTCGTATTGGGTATGCAGTATATCGTTAAAATAAAATAGCTATGCTGTCCAACGATTTCCCCAGGATTACCAGCAGATTTCAGCCTGGTCTGTGGGCTCACTTTCATTTTCCGCTTTATCTACAGCAGTTATTTTGTAATACCAGCCGCCGTTCATTTTATAGCCGTTAAAGTCCAGACTGTTATCGGTAAAACTTGTGGTGTCTTTGTGGACATAGGTCAGAAGTGTTGACATATCGGCGGCAAAGTCTTTTTTACCGCTTCTGTAAATTTTATACCAGAATACATCGCCGCCGGCCGGCTGCCAACTGAGCGACTGATTTACTTTTTTTACATTCTTTGGTGCGGCTGGTGGTGTTGTATCGTCGATGCGATATGTGATAAAAGTCAAAGGCATCTGCGGAGCGGAGGCCGGAAAATACGAGATATTATTACCATCGGATGCTATTATGTAGTATTCTATTGCGGTATCAGAAATTTCTTCGGCTGGGATTCTGCCGGTAAAGACCGCCTTTGTTCGTCTGGTCATTTCTATTTTTTTCCAGTCTTTTTGAGCAAGGTTTCGGTAGAAGAGTTCTGCGCCGATGCATTGCTGCGTTCTGCCGTCCAGAATCCGCGCCTTTATGTCAACGGGCTGTCCCTGTGGGCCGGATGTCGGAGGAGATATTACCACTATAAATGGCGACTGCTTATCATAATTTCCAGCTGCACACACGGCCGGTACAGAAGGCGGGCTTTCTTTCTGGTCGTTGTCGATTGCAGTTACGGTATAGCCGAATACGCCGTCAGCGGTGTCGCTAAATGTCGAGACATATTTTTTGAGCGGTTCTTTATTCAGCTTGGTTCCATCACGATATATGTTAAACGCGAGTACTGGATACTGTTCGTTTTGCCAGGTTATAACGGCACCGTTTATAGTTCCTTTTGCCTTGACGCAGGATGGGGCAGATACATTTTGCTGCTTTCGCAGGTTCTGTTCCTTTTCGATATACCTTAATTGAACAAAACGGTTTTGTATGCTCTGGACATTTCCCAAGGATGATATATCGATAACGCGGTGAGTGAAATTTTCAACCCAGTCGGCAAATGCGCCTGGCATCTGCTGCCATTTTATGGTCGGGAAAATATGCTGAAGCTCGATAAAATTCTTTGCCGATGCTATTCGGCATCGCAGCAGTTCCAATCTTTGGCGTTGTGCCGGGTCTGGGCAGTCAGCTATATGTTTATCTATAATTGCCAGTTGGATATTTGCCTTTGGCAGGTCATTGACTTCCTGAGCAAGGAATCTCATATAAAGACTGTGTTTGCCTACGGTATTAGTAATGCGGGATTTAAAATCGCTCCAGTTTTGCCAGCCGCCTGTATTTTCTATTTTGCAAATGCCTATCAGCGGGCCGTTTAATTCATCAAGCCGAAGTTCAATATCTCCGCCTGATGTTTCGGATGAAGCACGGACACAGAAGACATTCGAACCTTCGCCGAAATCTATATTGTCGTATTTTACCCAGTCGCTGTTTTCGATGTATCCGACACATTGGCCGCCTTCATTGCATGGCGCATTAATTATGCCCTGCTGCTGGGAATAGTTTGTCACCTGGACTGGCAACGGTTCTGCCAAGCCCTCGGAATATAATTTGAACCGGCTGATATTAAAAAGAAGACCTCGGGCAGGTCTTGTGGCGCCGGTGAATTCGGGTGTATAACTGCATTCGCCGGAATCATCTGCGTAGGGTTCATTCTGGTCGATAATTTTTGTAATATCATCGGCAGCGTCTGGGCCGTAGTTTTTAAGAGCATAATCATAATAAACGGCGCGAGAGGAGCTGTATTTGCCGGCATTATCCCAGGGGGCGTTTGCGATATACCACATCTTTGGGTCTATGGCGTCGGCTAATCTCCATGTGAGGCAGTAGAAGCCTTTCATGTTAGTTGTTCTTTGCTGATATGAAGTGATGGTGTTTGCAAGATGCATATTGTATGGATAGTAATATTCAGAGCTTCTGAAATCCCTTTCGAGCCAGGGACAGCCCCAGTATTCTCTGTCACCGTAGAGTTGGCCGTTTTCAAAGGTGTCTGAGTAGGCAGATATTGGCGAGCAGATTACATCGGCAGGCAGAGTATTTATTGAGTTTGGGTCCAGTCCCCAGCCTGCCACAGCAAGTTTTGTATTCGGCGAGCGGGCCTTTATGCCGTTATAAAAGCCCATAAAGATATTTCGCCAATTTTGATAAAACTTCTGTGGGTTATTTCCTACGCCAGTTTCGGACTGGAAACAGATAAGATAATCGAGGTCGGGATAGTCGTTGACAATCTGGTCAACGCGGGCATTGATTATTTCCGGGTTATTTGCATCGGCATGATATTCGAGGGGTATCAGGTCTATATCGAGGCCGAGGCCTATTTTTACCCCCCTGCGATGGGCGTATTCGATGACCTTCTGGAACATTGAAGAGCCTTTTCGGAAGACCTGCTCATTAGAAAGATTTTCATTGTGCAGGGTACAGTCGGCTCCAAAATCACAATCATCAAATAAATCTGCTGCACCAAAGAGGTATTTATTAACGTCCCAGCCCACACCGCCCCAGCTATGTCCTGTTCGAGCCGTTGCCATCCAGACCCGCGACATAAAACCTTTATAGGAAAAATTATGGAACATTTCATTATGGTCGCATTGGCCGTTGTAATTATGGATATGC
>JAPLMV010000025.1 GCA_026386835.1 Planctomycetota bacterium
AAAATTCCCAGCAGGATAGCCAACTGGGTTGCCTCAAAAATAAGCGGCGTTGACATCCATGATTTCGGCACAACTTTCAAGGCCTACAAACGCGAGGTTATCGACGAATTGAACCTTTACGGCGAGATGCACAGGTTTATCCCTGCCCTTCTTTCACGCAGCGGTGTTAAAATTGTTGAGATACCAATTGCGAACATCGTTCGACCAAAAGGCTCAAGTAATTACGGCATATCAAGGACTTTCAGGGTGGCTTTCGATTTGATAACCCTGCGTTTTTTGCTCGGATACCTGACAAAACCTTTGCACTTCTTCGGCAAAGCCGCTTTTTACTGTATCCTCATATCCATGCTGCTCAGCGCTTACATACTATTCGACAAATTCGTGTATCACGTACCTATTTTTGTAGCTCACGCCCCGCTGGCAGGATTGGCCGCTGTACTCCTGCTGGTCGGGCTGATTTTGATTTCCACAGGATTGATAGGTGAAATGTTAAGCAGGATTTACTTTGAATCAACTAACAAGAAGATATATTCAATCAGAAAAGTACATCACAGAGAAAATTTAACGGCAGAGAAAAAAAATGATTAAGAAAAAACAACCGCTGCGGGGCGTAATAATTATTCTGCTGATTATAGCGGCAGCGATGCTTTTATTCGACCATTTTCATATCAATAATTTCCGTACAGTCGAGCCGGGAGTTTTTTACACGAGCGGACAGCCCAGCGGAATGGATTATACCCGCCTGTTTTATAGTTATCATGTTGCTACAATCGTAAATATCCGCCCCGCATCGGAGCACAGGGATAAAAACTGGCACAACGAGGAAATAGTCAGCACGCGAAATAACGGCATCAATTATATCGAAATGCCTATTGAAAAAACCAGCTATTTCCCCGATAAGCAGACACAGGAACAGTTTCTGACCGTAATGGCCAATAAGAGCAATCTCCCTGTACTTCTCCACGGCGGACGAAATGACAAAAGAGTCGCGATGCTCGTAGCCGTCTGGATGGTAAAAACTCAAAAATTTTCAGTCGAACAGACCCTTAAAGAAGTCCGCATAATTCTTGAGGACCGCCAACCAACACCGGACGAAATAAGATTTGTCGAGAACCTCACAAAATAACTTTATACCGTCAATTACCGGCTGCGTCATTCTTTACGCCCACTGCAGATTTATGGAATAATGCCCCGCCCGTATCTTCTTTTTCATCGCTTTTCTTGTCTATTTCTTTGCGATAAACCACCCTGAATTGTGTGTCCCCGGCCAAATCCTTCAGATAGCCGGATGTAGCAACAACCCAGTCGCCCTCTCGGTAATGTTCATACAATAATGATGTGTCTGCAATTTCCGGTACAACTTTTCCGAAATATTGCACAAATCTCGTGGATGTATGCTTATAGGCTGCAAGTTTGTCGCCTTGCGGGACTATCGCTGCAATCTTTAATGCAAACACCCTGGCACCTTTATTGGTATCCAAAAGGACCGTAAAGCTCGCACACGAAATCATTATCCAGGCGGCAATACCCGCAAAACCAACCCCGCACGCAGCAGCATTCTTTCCTCTGGCAAACAGCACTGAAACCACCGTACTTATAACTATCGTTATGCTCAAAAGTATCAGCATGGCCGGAATCGTTTCAGGCCTTGCCTTAGCCAGGTAAATTGTCGCTGCTGTAATACCCACAATCAAAGCAACGATGTGCCACCGCAAGACATTTTTTGCAAATATCCTCGAATACGCTTTTTGCTCAAAAATCATATCCTCTATCAATATACCTATCAGTATTGCCATAGCGGGCATCAAGGGCATGATATAATGCTGACGTTTGCCCGCATCAATCGTAAGGAATATAAAATCCGCAACAAACCACAGCCATAAAAATTTCATTACCGGCTGTTTCTCTTGCCAGACTCGGTAGAAAGGAGCGACAATCGCCATCGGCAAAAAGACCACCCAGGGCGTTATAAACTTAAACATCATCAGGAAATAAAAGTAGATTGGGTAGTTGCCGGGTGCATATTCGCCGTACAGCCGCTGGACATATTCTTTTTTC
>JAPLMV010000029.1 GCA_026386835.1 Planctomycetota bacterium
TGTCCATCCTGCGACAATTCGAGCTCGCGTTTGCTGTGGCGGACTTTGCTTTTCCGGCTCTGGCAGAGAAAATCCACAAATTCCCTCTGCTTTGCACCTGCAGGGGCTATAACTTCGGCTATTGATTTGTGTTTTGCAGTCTTGAAGTCAAACCCAAAGATTTTGCCCGCCGCCTCATTTGCCATTATCAGCCTGTCCGATTCGTCTATAACAACGACAGCCTCGCGTATGCTGTATATAATCGCCTCGGCATTTTGCTTTTGCCTCTGGGAAAGTTTAATTTGAATCTGCATATCTCTGCTCTGCTGTTCGAGATGGGATGTACCGGCAGAATTGATGCTAAACCGGTCATTTACGGACTGACCCAATTCGCTGATGAGTTTATTGCGGACAGGTTCAAAATGAGGCTGGACATGCTCCCTCAAACGTCTGGCTATGGACGCGATAGCTCCTGCAAGCACAAAACACTGCCAGCCGAGATAAATCACGCCCACAGCCACAAGACCGCAGCTAATGGTTGCAGCCGCGTGCCAGCCCTCTCCGATGCCAGAGTAGTACCACTCAATGAGGCACGCTGCCCACAAACTGCAAGCCGCAATCCCTGTAACCACCAAATATAAACTTCTTCCCGGTTTCAAAATTCAACCTCAATTTCTAATTCAAAATCTTTTCGTAGCACGGGCGTCCCGCCCGTGAAGACACGGCCAAGATGGCCGTGCTACCATGCACCCAACGCCTACCGTCTAAGCCACTTGTCATGGTCTTTCTGCTCAACAACACTTAAAACGTTTCTCTCAATCATCGCTGCATCTTCAGGAGATTTATCGCCTGTAATTCTCTCTTTAAGGCGTATGGCCTCGAGATATGTCGGGCGAAGTTGAAGCGATGAGTTGAGTTCCTTCATCGCACCGGCCTTGTCGCCCTCGATGTAATACTTTGCCGCCTTTGAGTAATGGTCTTCAGCAAGTCTTGTTCTGCTTGCCCACTGAATGCCCTCTTTTGCGCCGAATCTCTTACGCTGAATATCCTCAACCCTTGCCAGGCCTTCTGTTTGTTCAGCATCAGTTATAATATGCGGAGTCAGCAATACTATGACCTCCTGACGTTCAGTCGAGTCGGTGGTACCCCGAAAGGCCGCCCCGACAAAAGGTATATCGCCTAACAGCGGAATTTGGGTCTTTGAACTTGTAATCTTATCTCTGAATAATCCGCCTATCACAATTGTCTGTCCGTCTTTAACGATTACATTAGTAACAAGCTCTGCGGATGTTTCGTCAGGAACTTTATCCGCATTTAATGCTCCTGAGCTGTCTTTAGGATGAATATCCATTCGTATGTAGCCGTCGTCACTGATATAAGGCCTGAACGAAAGCTTAGTACCTGTATCGAGGAATTTGACTTCGCCGGCGGATACTAAACCAGTCTGGAGGGTCTGCGCATTATCCCTGTAACCAACTTTTTTACCGATATAAACCTGACCGAGCTGTTTGTTTACGGCCAGTATCTTTGGATTTGCCATAATCGTAACATCGGTAACGGTCTCAACCGCTTTTATAAATGCGGCGATACCATCAGCGGTAATCCCTATGTTTATACCACCGCTTGTCAAACCGCCTGAAGAAGAGCGAGCGACATTGGAAGCATCCACACCGCCTCTCATGCCTATTCCGCCTGTTATGGCAACGCCTTTGAGAGTACTCCAGTCGATACCAAGCTCGGTACCTTCGGTAAGATTGGCACTTAATATAGTCGCCTCTACGAGTACCTGTTTTGGCCTGACATCTATGAGCTTTAGAACCTCGCTTGCCGCCTTGATATTCTCCGGATAGTCATAGATTATTATGGCATCGTGCATTGCCATCGTATCACCGCCGCCAGTAGGAGCGCTAATAGATTCGCCGATAGGCACCCCCGTAGCAGAGGGGCTTGTCGCTTCTATCTTGCCGACAGCACTGAGAACCTGAGAAACAAGCCTTTTGGCCTCGGCGGCACTTGTGTAATACAAGGAAAAAACCTGATAAGTCATTCGTTCCTTGTCTTCTTTGATTTTCTTATATTCCTCAGCGGTGTATATCTTTATGAAATTGCCCTGCTCGTCGTGCCTG
>JAPLMV010000217.1 GCA_026386835.1 Planctomycetota bacterium
CGGAGGAAGTGGATATACAGATTAATCCCAGTGACGTTGTGGAACAGGTGTGCAGGGCCGGCGGGCCTGGCGGCCAGAACGTCAACAAGGTCAGCAGCGCCATCCGTCTTGAACATATTCCGACCGGAATTACCGTAAGTATGCGTGAGGAGAGAAGTCAGCATAAAAACCGTGCAAAGGCGTGGCGGCTTCTGCGAAGCAGAGTTTACGAACGTAATCAGAGTCAAAAAAGGGCAGAGCGTGACTTGAAACGGAAAATTATGATTGGCTCAGGCGATCGGTCTGAAAAAATCAGAACTTACAATTTTCCTCAAAACCGTGTTACCGACCACAGGATAAATCTGTCGCTTTATAATCTCGACAAAATAATAGCAGGCGATATGGGTGATTTGATTACAGCACTGAAAAAGCACGATATCGAAGAACGATTGAAGAATCTTTAAAGACACAATGTCTTGGGTCTTATTATGATAATTGTCGTTACAGGGATGGTCGGCATTGACAAGAAAAGCTACCTCGAGAAGGTATGCCGGATTGCCGAATCGAAAGGCAAAGAGGTATTCCTGTGCAATGTCGGCGATATGATGTACTCTGAGGCGACCGATGTTGCGCCCGGCAAAATCCTCGATATCCCGATGAAAAGGTTAAGTTCGCTGCGCCGAAGCGTCTTCAAGGATATTATCGTAAAGGCCGGCAATTGCGCCAATCTTATCGTAAATACCCATGCAACATTCCGCTGGCGGCACGGATTGTTCCCTGCGGTTGATTTCGACCAGATGAGGCAGCTCGGCGCTGATATGTATATATGCCTGATTGACGGGGTGGTTGCACTGCACAGCAGATTGTCAAAGGAACATTTCACTAAGCATGCGTTGAAGGACTTGATTGTCTGGCGTGAAGAGGAAATCTTCGGCACGGAAATGCTGTGCAAGGGAATTAACGAACAAGTCCCATTCTATTGTCTCGCTCGCGGCACAGAAGAAGAAACTGCGGAAACGTTTTATAAACTTGTCTTTGAAGGGCAAAACAAAAAGGCGTATCTGAGTTTTCCAATGACTGCAGTTGCCGAGATGGAAACCGTTAAAAAGGAAATTGATGAATTCCGGCGAGATATGAAAAAATATTTCACGTGTTTTGACCCGGGCGATTTGGAAGAATCGCATCTGCCTCATTATGCCCACAAGGCGGCTCAGGAAGGGCAGGATTTTGTTGAAGTCCAGAGCTTAGGACAAACGGTTCGGCTGGACCTGCAGCAGGTTCGGCAAATCGAACGCGATATCAACAGCCAGACTTACGCACGCGACTTTATGCTTATAGACCAGGCCGATATGATAATCAGTTTTATCCCGACTCTGCCGGACGGCAGGGCCGCTATATCGAGCGGCGTAGAAAGGGAGCTTCAGCATTCTCATGAGGCGGCAAAAGAGGTCTATGTAATCTGGCCGGCAAAGCAAAATCCTTCGATTTTTATTACACAGACCGCTACGAAGGTTTTTAACAGCGTCGGCGATGCGATGGAATTTTTTAAGAGCAAAAAATACATAAGGCAATAGAATTATGGATGAAAAGCAATTGGCCGGCTGTATCGACCATACTTTGCTAAAGGCGGAGGCGACAAGCGAGCAAATCAGGCAATTGTGCCAGGAGGCGGTAAGCTATGGATTTTGCTGCGTATTGATTCAACAGCGATGGGTTCCCCTGGCAGCAGAGCTTACGGCCAATTCGAAGGTAAAGGTCGGGACGGTAGTCAGCTTGCCGTTAGGCGGCGATTCGACAAAAATCAAGGCAGCAGCAGCGATGGATGCAGTTTTTGCAGGGGCTGATGAAATCGATATGGTGGCGGACATGGCGGCGATAATCGAGGGCGATTCAAAATACCAGCTCAATGAGTTGTCGGCGGTGTTAAAGGTTTGCCGTTCGATGCGGCCTGCGGTTACGCTCAAGGTGATTATCGAATCGGCGGCGCTGACGCGGGAGCAAAAGATATTCGCCTGCCAAATAGCGCAGCAGGCCAGGGTCGATTTTGTAAAGACAAGTACCGGCATGCACCCTGCCGGCGGGGCAACGGTTGAAGATGTAAGGCTGATGAAGGAAACGGCGCCTAATTGTAAAATAAAAGCGGCGGGCGGAATCAGGACCGTCAGGCAGGCACTTGAAATGATTAACGCAGGGGCAGATAGAATCGGCACATCCTGCGGAGTTGAGATTATTAACCAGTGTCGTACAGGCCAAATTCAATGACCACGGAGATAGCGATAAAGACAAAAGAGACTATCCTCTGCAAACTGCACTATAAAAAAATCTCTGCACCGATAAATCCTGCTGCCCTTAGCGAAGTATTTTCCCGGCAACAGCATCCGTCCATACTCGGCGGTAATAATTCAAAAAGTAACTTGGACAGATTCAGTTGCTGGATGGCAGAGCCAAAGGAGATTTTTGAATTTCGAGCCGGCCAAAAAGACCCATTCACGAAACTGCAAAAAGCCCTCGATAAGTATAAGCTTGAAGACGGTTTCGAGAATAAATTGCCCAAAGGCATATTTTGCGGCGGCTGGGCGGGCTATTTTTGTTATGAACTTGGCAGGTATATTGAGAAACTGCCTGCGGCGACAACAGATGACCTCCGGATGCCGTTGGTTCGCCTGTGTTTTTACGACAAGGTTATCGCTTATGACCATATTGAGAAAACTTTTTGGGTTCTTATCCTTCAATTGCCGGACGATACTGAAACGCCGGAGGAAAAATTTGGCTGGCTGGAAAAATTACTGGCCGACTCACGAAAAATTGACATCAGCAAACCCGTACCTGCCGACATGGAGAAACTCGACTTCTCTAAAATCCAATGCAATATGGACAAGGACTACTACCTTGAAACAATCAAACAAATACGGCGATACATCTACGACGGCGAGGTCTATCAGATAAATTTTTCGCAGCGATTTGAATGCGATTATACCGCCCAGCCGATAGAGCTTTATCACTGGCAGAACCATTACAACCCCAGCCCTTATGCAGCATATATTGACGATGGAAAGTTTCATATCGTAAGCGCCTCGCCCGAAATGTTTATAACAATCACAGATGGTATTATCCGAACCAAGCCCATCAAAGGCACTCGTCCCTTGTTAAATGATTCGCAGGCAAACGAGAAAAACTTCAATGAGCTGCTTCATAGCGAAAAAGAACAAGCCGAGCTGAATATGATAATCGACCTTGAGCGTAACGACCTGGGCAGGATTTGCAAATACGGCACAATCAAGGTGGTTCAGCAGCGAACGATTGAGACTTA
>JAPLMV010000177.1 GCA_026386835.1 Planctomycetota bacterium
GTCAGTTTTACTGCCGGCTTTAATCAGTTTGCCGCTTTTCTCAATGCCCTCGAAAGGCATCGTCCTGTCGTCTTTGTTGATAAATTTACGATAACTCGTTCTGAGCAGGACGTCTCGGCAAGCCAGGTAAGTATGGAACTATCGGTCTTTGTAAGAAAGTAGCAGTTCGGTAACAATACTTGATATATTCGTGAGTTGATAAAAATGAAAACAATAGCTATAGCAAATCAGAAAGGTGGATGCGGCAAGACGACTACTGCCGTCAATCTTGCTTCTGCGATTGCTATGTCGGGTAAAAAGGTGCTCGTGATTGATTTCGACCCACAGGCACACACCACTTTGGGGCTTGGCGGAAATCCCGAAGCCGTGGATAAAACCATTTATGACGTCATGACCGATATGCGTATTCCTGTCTCGCGAGTCGTTGTCAGCACTCGCATTGGGGGACTTAATCTGGCACCGAGCAATATCCTGCTTTCCGGCGTCGAGTTTAAACTGGCCTCTATTCCAGGCAGGGAATATGTCCTGAACACCCAGCTCGGCAGTCTCAATGGCGCTTATGATATATGCGTCATTGACTGCTCACCATCACTTAGCCTGTTGACCTTGAATGCTCTTGTTGCAAGCACATACGTCATAATCCCGGTACAGGTACATTATTATGCACTCGAAGGTCTCAAGCAACTGCTTGAAACAGTAGATATTGTCAAGGAAAGATTCAACCCGCATCTGTCTATCCTCGGTGTTCTTCTGACCTTTGTGGAGGGAAGAACTGTCTTAAGTCAACAGATACAGAGACAAATGAGAGAATTTTTCGGTGAGTTGGTCTTCGATACCGTTATTCATAGAACAATAAGATTAGCAGAGGCGCCAAGCGCAGGCCAGTCCATTTTGACTTATGCCCCGGATAGCAACGGAGCTGCTGAATACATGGCTTTGGCCCAGGAGATAGACAATGGAAAAATTTAAAGCAGGATTACATAAGAAAATTTCGGCAATTTTCGATGGTGTCCCGATGCAGCAAAATGATGGTGACTTGCAGCCGGCTCACACCTCCATACCTGCCTTTGTTAAGGAACAGGATGACGAAGTTAGTGCAAAGCCGGTCATTTTATCTCCGGCCTCTCCGTCTGTACCAAAACCTCAGCAGCCGCCCAATGCCCCTTTGCCTAAACGCTCCAGGCCCGATAGCATTGTAAAACCATCCAAACAGATTCTATGGCAGCAGATTTGGCAAAAAATATCAGGCAAACTCTTTGCGGCAAAACCAGGTGTCGATGCAAACAAACAAAAAGTAATGGTAATTTTGATACCGGTTCTTTTCATTGTTTTGATTATTGTTCTTACCCAGGTATTAGGCGGCACTGCTCCGAAAGCAACCATGGCTCAGAATGTTTTTGTTGCCAAAGCGGCAACCGCTTTTACTGATAAAGTCGATTGGCAGATTCCAGCCCCATATCCGACAACTCTTCGCGACCCGATGCAAAAAGGGTCCGGCGGCTCATCGGCACAGGGTGGCGAATTGGCTGTAAGGGGTATTCTCTACAGTCAGGACAAGCCCTCGGCGGTTATCGGCAGCCAGATAGTACACGAGGGTGGAAAAGTCTATGGTGCTACCATTCAGAAAATAAATAAAGACAGCGTCGATTTTGAAATGAACGGCAAAAAATGGACACAGCAGATTCAAAAATAAAAATATGACCGAACCCGAGATTGCTTACTTAAATAGTATTAGGAAAGGAATTAGTATGGCAAGTTCTATAAAATCTAAAAAGGTGATGATTTGGGCTGGTTTTATATCAGTCCTCATGATGGTCTGCGTAACTGTTTTTGCCGCAGACCCAAATGATCCCAACGCGGTAAATATCGTTGACCAGAAACAGGATGTTGTGACAAAAGTAACAGCCGTTGATGAAAAACAGGCACCGGCCAAAGAAGTCACCCTAAAAAAAGAGATTTTGACTACCATTGAACAGCGGATGCAGAAAAGAATAAGCGTCGATTTCAGAAATACGCCCATCGAGGATGTAATACGTATAATGGCTGAGCAGGTCGGTGTCGATATTATCAAAAGCCCAAATGTTACCGGCAATGTAACCGCCACGCTCACCAATATTCCCCTTCAGGAGGCACTCGACAATATTCTTGCTACACACGGTTATGGCTATGTCGCAAGCGAGAATATGATAAGAATTGCTCCAGCCGCCGAGCTTGCCGAAAAATCCGAAAAGCTCGTCAGCAAAATCTATCTAATTACTTATGCTGATGTCACTGAAGTTGAAAAGTCGCTGAAAACCTTTATGTCGGCGCGGGGCACAATCTCTGCCAACCCAGGAACCAGCAACATAATCGTTACCGACAGCGAAAGTAAAATTAAGGCCATCGAGACCTTTATCGAGCAAGTTGACCGAATGACTCCACAGATATTGGTCGAGGCCAGAATTTACGATATTACCAGCACCGACAGATTTGACCTCGGCATCAACTGGGATGTCGGCAGGAACACGACCTTTGACGCGGACACACAC
>JAPLMV010000082.1 GCA_026386835.1 Planctomycetota bacterium
CTTAACTGTTCCCTCTGACATAAAGCGCTCCTTTGAACAACTTTCCAAAAACAAATTATTTTTTTGTGTGCTCCCCAACCACCTGCAGCTTTAGATGCATAGCTATGTGTTATGGAGTTTATTCTTTATTTTATAATTATTTCGTTTGAGCCGACTTCGTAGCAGCGACACCAAGGTTTTCTCTCATCAATCTGCCCATTTTAAATTTAACCGTTCGCTTGGCAGGGACATCAACCCGCTCAAGAGTTTTGGGGTTCTGGGCTGTCCTTGCAACCCTTTTTCTTGTTTCGAAGACGCCGAAGTCACGCAGCTCCAGACGATTATCCTTACACAGTTCCTTGGTAATGCCGTCGAGAAATGACTGGATTATACGCTTTACAAGAACCCTTTTTGCCTGCGTACGTTCTGCAATTTGGTCGATAAGTTCTTTCTTCGTAACTGTTGCCATATAGGCTCCCTTATTTTCAAGAAAGATTAGTTAATTGAGAAAATGGATTTTGTTTGTCTTGGCAAAACGATTGCCTAAGAAACCAACATTTTTGATTGTCCAACAGGTCATAATAAATTCCCACAAAGCCGTAATTCAATAAACAATCGCTCTATAACCTGGTTTTATTCTGTTTTTGCATTAGTCGTAAAAACCAAAATTTACTGCAAAGACAGAAACATCAAGTATCGCAAGTCACTATACAACAAAGACTTCTATACAGCAAGCAAATTTTTCCTTTAAATTTTTTCTGCATCGAACAATGCTGCTTTACTTCATAGATAAACGATGCCTCTGAATAACTCGGATAGTTGCAAATTAAGCCTCATTTTCGGCATAAAAACAAGACTAAAGGCAGAATATTGCCAGTTTTTCGGAGGTCTCAATTGTCTAATAAGATTCCACAAAAAAAAATAGTTTATTGACCTGATGAGGGTTTGCAGGCATAATCACGTTTCGTATTTCGCCAGCCGAGTCCAGTTTTGGCAGGCGGTTGAGAAGAATTTTTGCTGATATAATAAAATTATGAGTGAAACCCAGAAACCAAAATCTCACAAGCTCCATCACAATAGAGCCGAGGAAGTTGTAAATACCTTTGAGTGGCTGATAACTGCTTTTATACTGGCTTTTTTCTTTCGGGCGTTTGTGATGGAGGCATTTCGAATACCTACCGGCAGCATGGCTGATACGCTGATGGGGGCACACTTTCGGCTTTGTTGCCCGCAGTGCGGATATAAATATGAATATGGTTTTGACCCGCGGGAATACAAAGTGCCTCAGGATACCGTCCCTGCGGTGAATGTTGTACCGCCCCCTACCCGCTGCCCGAGTTGCGGCTACTATCCGTCATCAGGCACGGCTATGTCGGTATCGAATGGCGACAGAGTACTTGTCCTGAAATGTCTGTATCAATTCCTTGAGCCGAAACAATGGGATGTGGTGGTTTTTAAAAATCCGCTTGAGCCGCAGATAAATTTCATAAAAAGGCTGATAGGCCGGCCGGGCGAAACACTGGAAATAATAGACGGCGATATTTACGTCAACGGCAAAATCAGCCGCAAACCCCCCAATGTTCAGGAAGAACAGTGGATGCCGGTATATGATAACGACTATCAGCCGGTCAGGCCGAGGGAAGGCATATTTAACAGGCACGCCTGGCGTATGCCGTTTAATTTCGCAAATTCCGGTTGGGAGATTGACCCGAACAGCCCAGCGAAATTCCAGCTTAACAGCCCTGCCGACCAAATTAATACGATGAGTTACGACACTTCCGTCGGCAACGATTTCAGGACTGCTTACGCATACGACGATGTCAGGGAATACAGCCGAATGCCATACTGCAGTGACCTGATGGTACGTTTGTATGTTGCGTCAATGGCTTCATCGGGTCCATCTGGACGGCTCGGCATAAGTCTGAGCAAATATCAAAGCACATACAAGGCCTGGGTTGATTTGAAAGGCGAAATGGTAATTGCCAGGACACAGGAAAATGCAGACGTAATATTAAGCAGCAAGCCAATCACTATATCGGCCATGGATAAACCCATTGAATTAAAATTTGCCAATGTTGACCACCAACTGATTTTTGAATTCGGTGGGGAAAAACTGACTCATGATTTGGGGCTGGGACCTAACGACGCCGGCAACAGAGAAACAAATGTTCTGCCGCAGGTAAATATTTTTGGTTCCGGCAAACTGACGGTTTCGCATCTGGCGATTTTCAGGGACATTCACTACACAGACGGCCCCGGGCGAGGCAGGGCAACCGAAGGAAACCCCATGAAGCTTGAAAAAGACGAGTTTTTCATGCTTGGCGACAACAGCCCAAATAGTGCTGACAGCAGATGGTGGCCTGAAAATGGAAAGGGCAATAACAGGGTATCCTATCGGCAGGGTATTGTGCCGCGGGAATATCTGGTTGGCAAGGCGGTCTTTGTTTATTGGCCCAGTGGGTTTAAACCGTTTGAAAAATTCAGGTTTTCAATCGTCCCAAATATCGGCAGGATGCGGTTTATTTGCGGGGGTTCGGATAAAAACCCGTAATGGCAAAAACGCTATTATATCAATTATCAATTCGCTTTTCTGTGGTGGAGGCGATCA
This sequence comes from Planctomycetota bacterium, assembly GCA_026386835.1. Lineage (GTDB taxonomy): Bacteria > Planctomycetota > Phycisphaerae > Sedimentisphaerales > Anaerobacaceae > JAPLMV01. The sequence goes on from JAPLMV010000082.1 coordinate 2,588, forward strand.
ATTGCGACTGCAAGCACAATAATCAAACCGGTTACAATTTCCTGTCCTTTCGGCAAGCCTGTATGAAATAATTTTTCGTTGGTGCTATCATATTCGTTGTCAGCAACACTATTTAATAAGGACGACGTATGAAGAACCGATTAAAACCAACAAAACAGGCCTGCGGAATTGTATTATGAAAGAATGTAGCGAGATTTTCTTTCGGTAGCAGAACACCCACACGGCAAAGGCCCATGTGAATATACAAAGCATTATTAGAGTTATATATGCTACAAATTTGATGATTATATCAGGCCCTAATGTAATCATTGCGGAATGTACCTCTTTTCACGTCAATCCATCATTATTCTTCATTTTCTAAATTTTTTTAAGAGCTTTTCTACCGTCTACGAAATAGGCGAGAATCTCGATACCAACTGCCGCTGAATAACTCGTTACTGTTGTTCCTAATTTAGCGGTCGTTCTTTGCCTGGCGAGGCGTTTTAACGTCATCGAGCACAGCTAGCAGCGTGTGATAATTATCGACGAGCAACCCTTCATAGCCGTGGCAGCCGCCCTTCCAATCGCGCCAGTCGCGCGACATGCCGTTCTCTCCAAAACCCTGGAAGCTGCCCTGTGCGTAGCCCGCCAGCATCGGATCCAAAATCCGGCGTGCTTCCTCAACGCGGCCCAGTTGGAAAAGTGCCTTGATAGTGTAGTAGCTCCAACAGCCGGTCGCGCCGCCGTTCTCGTAAAACTGGAAGCCATCGGAGCCATCCTCGAGCTTCGGCACGCCATGCACCTGCGGCGGCGTGTCGTGATAGACGTAGTCGCCTTTTTTGATAGGCACTAGATTGCCCGGCAATCCGAGGCTGAAGTTCGTGTAGCCGACTTCCTTCATCTTCGCCAGCAACCTATCCATGACGGCGTTGGCGGTATTGTCCTCGAGCAAGCCACAGGTGATAGCGACTCCCTGCACGAACGTGAACCAGTAATCGTGAAGTTGCCCATCGACGCTCTTCCAACCGACAAGCACACCCGTGGCTGGATTCAAAAACGTCGGCGCATAAGCCGCGCGGAGCTTCTCGGCTTTTTCAACGAAAAACGTCTCGTCGTCGTCGTGGTTCAACTTGCGCGCCAGCTCCGCGAACATCCGGCAGGCACGATAAGCCAACGCATTGGCGTAGGCGTCTTCATGGCCGAAGTTGATACAGTCCCACCAGTTAGACGGACGTTTGTCGACCAAGGGTCGGTCGCCATAGTTGCCTGTGCCGGGATACTCAATCAGGCCGTTGCCGTTTTTGTCGGCGGCCATCATCTCACGCGCCCATGCGGCGAGTTTGGCGTAGTTGTCGCGGCCCCACTTCACGTCCTTACTGCCGTCCACATAGGTACACGCGGCGAGGAGCAGAGATGGAATCGAATCAAGTGAAGTCCACGGCGTTGGCCACGGCACCAGATCGGCGTCGACGGGCTTCATGCCATAACCGACCTGCCCATAACCCAGCACTCCGGCCAGATAACGATCGAGCGTCATACGGACGATGTCCAGAGCTGTGAGCCCTTCGGCCAGGGGCGGTGTGTGGCGGGCAATATCGGCATAGAGGAATAAACAAAAGGCGCACGAATCGCTGGACGCGTTGTTGGCGAGCATCTGCATGCGCGGGTTGACCTGGAAGATGTTCAGGTAATCGCGTCGGAAGCCGTCGTATAGCGGATTTTTCTCGATGCCCGGCAGCTTTGGGTATATCGCCGCCACTTCGAGCCGGTATTCGACATGCTGCTGTTGTGCCGTGGCCGCCGGGAACGCGACGCTCACAAATGGCGTCGGTACCTGATATCGGCGCGCGTCGTAGTCGAGCATCACGCCATTGGCATTGGCGGTGATTCGCAGCGAACCCATGTCCGGCAAATGCAGCACGCACGGCAAGCTCATCCGTCGCTCGCCCGGTTTCATCAACCCCAGCAAGGTGGCGTGATTGGCCTTCTGGTTGAACGCGAGAACGAACGGCGGCGCCTCCACGCCCGCGATGTAGTCCGAGTGCAACGTCAGCATCCGCTCGCTGCACGTGATTCGCCAGATTGGTTTGCCGTTCAGCGTGTAATTGAACCGTTCCTTCAGTTGCAACTCCGGCACCGCGACTGCATTCGTATCAGTCAGCACAGGATTCTGCTCCAACTTGCCCTGTCCCAGCGAATCCACTGCAAACCAAGTGAACGCCGGCCGCGTTGGCGACAAGCCGACAGCGAGGTGCTTCGAGTTTTAATTCAACTGCAAAACACCTGGGGACGGAAATGGGGCGGTAATGGTCAAAAAAAACCAGAGAGCGTCTCTCTGGTTACATCCTCTTCTCTATTATGTCTACGAGGTTAACTGTGGGGCTCAGGCAGAAGGCCCTTAGTCGATGTTACTCGACATTCGCCCCATGAACTTTCTATCCATTCGGGTTCCCCGTTTCCTTCCTGCCTTTTGACAGACCATCAGCAAAGAAGAAACTCGGCTATTTTACACTTTTATAAACTTACTGAACCTTTGGTAGAGCATTTGCCTCTGCAGTGGCCTTGGCAGCTTTGGCTGCTTCAGCGGCGGCGGCGGCAGCCTTACTGGCTTCAGTGGCGGCCTTACTAGCTTCATTTGTTGCTTTATTGGAAGCTTCAGTTGCTATCTTAGAAGTTTCGGTGGCAGCCTTGCCAGCTTCAGTGGCAGCTTTACCGGCTTCAGTGGCAGCCTTGCCAGCTTGAGTGGCAGTCTTACCAGCTGGCTCTGCGGGAGTAGACTTCTTGCAGCCGTTCACAGCGACCATCGCTACAAGCAACATCCCTGCCAGCAGAACAATCATCCCTAATCTTACATTTTTACGTTCCATCTTATTATCCTTTCAAAAATTAATATAGAAACAAAATAAGCCTGCTTAACAACCGAATTATACCCCTGCCCAAACCAGATTCAACAAAAATCCCGCCTTATACTCGGCGTTATTTTTACACTTTTCCTACTACCAGACACGCATTATGCCCGCCGAATCCGAATGAATTGCTCATCGCAATATTAACATTCGCCTTGCGAGCCTGTTTGGGTACAAAATCCATCTTAAGGTCGCAGCGTTCGTCTTGATTGTCAAGGTTGATAGTGGGGTGGATAATGGATTTTTTTATGGTTTTCACACATACTATAAGCTCGACAGCACCGCTTGCTCCGAGTAAATGACCAACACAGCTTTTTGTTGAACTGACCGGTATCTTGTACGCATAGTCGCCGAAAACCGACCTTATCGCGGCACTTTCAGCTATGTCGTTTAATTCAGTACCGGTTCCATGAGCGTTAATATAGCCGACGCTTTCTTTTGCTACGCCTGCATCCTTTAACGCCATCGCCATCGTCCTTGCTGCACCTTCCCCGTTGGGAAGCGGCGCAGTTATGTGATGTGCGTCGTCTGTTGCGCTGTAACCTAAAAGCTCGGCGTATATATTCGCTCCGCGTTTTTTGGCGTGTTCATATTCCTCGAGTATCAAAATGCCTGCACCCTCTGCCAACACAAATCCGTCCCTGTCCCTGTCGAACGGCCTCGATGCCGCCTGCGGATTGTCGTTGCGAAGACTAAGCGACCTGGCTGCGCAAAATGACCCAAGCCCTATTTGCGTAAGAGCCGCTTCTGCAGCGCCGGTTACCATTATATCGCTTCGCTGTGCCAGTATGTTGCAGAATGCCTCACCTATGGCGTGGCTGCCCGATGCACAGGCGCTCGTAACACAGATATTGGGTCCCTGCAGCCCATAACGAATTGCAATATTGCCGCTGGCGGCATTACCCATAAGTCTTGGTACGCAGAAAGGCGAAACCTTTTTCGGTCCGCCTGCCAATAGCCGCAGGTGCTGCTCTTCGATTTCCTTGATGCCGCCTATCCCTGTTCCCACAATGACACCGCAGCGAGTAACATCTTCCTTCTCAAAATCAAGCCCGCTATCCTCGACAGCCTGCCGTGCCGCTGCCATTGCAAACTGTGTAAATCGGTCCATGCGTTTGCTTTCCCGCTGGTCGACGTATTTAGTCACCTCGAAATTTTTTATCTCTCCGCCGATATGCACGGTAAAGATGCTCGGATCGAAGTTCTCTATCTTAGAAACGCCGTTTTTGCCCTCGCATAACGCATTGAAAAACCCTTCTGCTGACTCTGCTATGGCAGTGATACACCCTAAGCCTGTAATAACAACTCGTCGTCTGTTCATAATTTAGTCTTGTATGTTACTCTTTGCTTTTTGTCTGCATAGTTTTTGCGACGTAATCAATCGCAGCACCGACCGTCTGGATTTTCTCTGCTTCCTCGTCCGGTATACTCATGTCGAACTCGTCCTCGAATTCCATAACCAGCTCGACAGTATCCAGCGAGTCGGCATTCAAATCGTTAATAAATGAGGTTTCGCGGGTGACTTCGTCCTTTTTTACACCCATCTGCTCACAAATTATATCGATAACCTTTTCCTCAATAACTTTAATATCAACCTGGTTTGCACTCACTTTTTCACTCCTTAAAATAGGAACACAATTTCAAATTTTATAACCGGTTTCCTCCATCGAATCCGGCGTAACAACAGTATACGCGTTTGTATTAGCCCGGCATAGTACCTGCTAATCCGCATATTTACAAATGTTTTTTTAACTTTTTTTCTACATTGCCATTCCGCCGTCAACACCCAGCACCTGCCCGGTAATATATCCTGTATCATCGCCGGCAAGAAATGCGACCGCCTTTGCCACATCCTCAACTGTGCCGAATTTCCGCACCGGAATCCACTGCATCGCGGCCTCTTTGACCGCATCAGGCAATCCAGCCGTCATTTCCGTCATTATAAATCCAGGCGCTATGCAGTTTGCGGTAACATTTTTTTTCCCAATTTCACGCGCTATTGATTTGGTCATACCGATTAGCCCTGCCTTGCTTGCGGCATAGTTGCTCGAGCCTGCCTGTCCCATCACGCCTGCTACCGAACTTATGTTTACTATCCTGCCCCATTTGTTCCTGACCATCGACCTGGCCGCAATCGCCGTTGCTAAAAAAGCCGCCTTCAGGTTAATATTGATGACCTTGTCGAAATCCTCTTCAACCATCTGTATCATCAGCTTGTCGCGGGTGATGCCGGCATTATTCACCAGAATCCCTATCCCGTTGTGCTCTGCAGCCAGCGATTCGAGGATTTCCGTAAATTGTTTTGTATTGGTTATATCCACGCATCGGGTTTGGCAGACAAACCCCGCCTCCGCTACCACTCTTTCAAGCTCTTTAAGCTGCTCGGCGTTGATATCCAGCCCCGCCACGGCACGCCCCTGTTTTAGCAGTTCAAGAACAATCGCCCTGCCAATGCCTCTGGCAGCGCCTGTTACAATCGCAAGTCTCTTTTCAGCCATCGTAAAATCTCCAAATCAATTTTCAGGATTTTAACAATTCGTTCACAGCTTCAAGGCTGCTGACGTTTGTGACCCTGATTTTCCTGTTTATTCTCTTCATAAGGCCGGTCAGCACTCTGCCTGGGCCGATTTCGTAAAACTTTTCCACACCTTCAGCGATAAGCCGTTCCATGCATTTTTGCCAAAGAATCGGGCAAGTCAACTGTTTTACCAGGCCTTGGGCGATTTTTTCGCCGCTCTTATAATAGTCGGCGCTGATATTTGCAAGGATTTTTATTTCGCCCGGGTCTGAAATTTTACAATTTCCTATCGCACTGCTCAAACTGTCCGCGGCACCTGCCATCATATCGGTATGAAACGCTCCCGCCACTTCCAGCCGAATCGCCTTAATCGCACCGTATTTTTCCGCCAGTTTTTCCGCACGCTCGCACGCAGAAATTGCCCCGCTTATCACAATCTGCCCGGGACAATTGAAATTTACCGCCGCCAGAAGTTCACCCTCCCCTGCCTCGGCACAAAGCTGATTTACCTTTTCTTCATCAAGCCCAATAATGCTGACCATTGTTCCTTTTGTGGCATCAGCGGACGCCTGCATCGCCTGTCCTCTTTTTTGCACAAGCCCAAGTGCGTCCTCGAAGCTGATTACCCCCGCCGCATAAAGAGCCGTATATTCCCCAAGACTAAGCCCAGCCGTTACTTGCGGCACGGCCATCCCTGTGGCACGGCCATCTTGGCCGTGTTCATCCACGGGCGGGACGCCCGTGCCACATCCCCTTAGCACTTCCAGTATCGCAGCCGACACAGTAAATATCCCAGGCTGTGAAATCGTCGTAGTGTTTAATTTTTCCGCAGGCCCTTCAAAGCAAATCGCCCTTAAGTCGTATCCGACAATATCATTTGCCTTTGCAAAAACCTCCGCTGCCGACCCAAATGCACCCGCAACATCTTTGCCCATCCCGACAACCTGCGAGCCCTGTCCGGGAAATATAAACGCTGTTTCCATAGCTCCTTCTATCCTTTATCAGTAAAAAACAAAGACTCAAAACTGAATTACATTCGCTCCCCAGGTTAACCCCGCCCCGAAAGCAACGAAAATCACGATATCCCCATCTTTGATTTTGCCCTGTCTGAAACAATCGTCGAAGGCGATTGCAAGCGACGCCGCTGACGTATTGCCGTACTCGGATATATTAATAAAAAACTTGTCGTCTGGAAGCTTCAATCGCTTGACTGCCGATTCTATTATCCTTGCGTTCATCTGATGCGAAATGAGCATTCCGATATCATCAATGGTCAGGTTGCAGTGCTTGAGGCATTTGTGCACCGTCTCGACTATTCGACGTACCGCATGCTGATACACTTCCCTGCCACGGATTTCCATGAAAATTTTGTCCGGATTATCCAGCGGCCTGCTCGATGGGTGGCGGGAACCATAAGCCTGACAGTTCAATGATTGCCAGTTGTCACCGTCCGAAGACATCGTGCTGTATATAATGCCCTTTTTCCCATCCTTCTTGCCTTCGAGCACTACCGCGCCGGCGCCATCTCCGAAAAGAATACAACTGGTTCTGTCTTTCCAGTTCGTGATTTTTGTCAGAGTTTCAGCGCCTATTACAAGCCCACGCTTATACCTGCCGCTCTCAATGAACTGTTGTGCAACTGCCAGGCTATACACAAAACCGCTGCACGCAGCGGCTAAATCAAAAACCCATGCCTTTTTTGCCTTAAGCGTCTTTTGTACAAACGCCGCCGTCGATGGGAATACCATCTCTGGCGTAATTGTCGCCAAAATAATAAATTCAAGCTCACTGGCCTTGACGCCTGCCATTTCCATCGCTTTTTTGGCTGATTCCGTGGCTAATAACGCAGTGGTCTCTTTTTCAGTAGTAATATGCCGCTTCTTGATGCCTGTACGGGTCGTTATCCACTCGTCCGAAGTGGCAACCATCTTTGCCA
>JAPLMV010000318.1 GCA_026386835.1 Planctomycetota bacterium
TTTGTTCTTCACAGCCTCGCTGGCTGTTTATAATCTTCTTAAACGCAAAAACAGACCGCTGATAATTACCCCTTTGGCTCTTCAATCTGCCTGCAGCTGCCGGTTCTTGCCCTGTATAATGAAATGTTCCGGCACAGGGAACTGCGAGCACAAAAGCAGAACATCCTTGCCCACTTCCTCTATCACCGTTTCATTGTCTATATTTTCAACTATTTTATTTATAAAATATGCGATACCCCTTGCCTGTTCCTCCTTCATCCCGCGGGTGGTGATTGCCGGAGTCCCGATGCGAAGACCGCTCGGATTGAAAGGCGGCGCTGGGTCGTTTGGAATACTGTTGTAATTGGTCTCGATTCTCGCCCTGTCCAGCGCCTTGGCAAGTTTCTTGCCGGGTATGCCTTTATTTCTAAGGTCGATAAGCATCAGATGATTATCCGTCCCGCCCGAAACGAGATTGAATCCGTATTCAAGCAGCTTTTCAGAAAGCGCCTTTGCGTTTTTCACAATCTGCTTTGCATACTCAACAAATTCCGGTGTGTCCGCCTCTGCAAGTGCTACCGCTACTGCCGTCATCGTGTGCATGTGAGGCCCGCCCTGTAGGCCGGGGAATACCGACTTATCAACTTTCTCCGAATGCTCTGCCCTGCAAAGAAGCATTCCGCCTCGAGGCCCGCGCAGCGTCTTGTGCGTCGTCGTAGACACGATATCCGCATAAGGCACAGGGCTTTTGTGTATCCCTGCAACAACAAGACCCGAAATGTGTGCGATGTCGCTGACATGATAAGCACCAACCTCTTTGCTTATGTCCCCGAATATATCAAACTCTATTTGTCTGGGATATGCTGTCGCTCCGGAGATAATAATTCTTGGCTTGTTTTTCCTGGCAAGCTCTCGAATCTGGTCATAATCGAATCTTCCGGTATCCGGATTGACGCCGTATTGCACGGATTTGAATATCTTGCCGGATACGCTGACATTCCAGCCGTGGGTAAGGTGCCCCCCGTGAGGCAGCGCCAGCCCCATAATCGTATCGCCCGGCTTTGCCAGCGCCAAGTATGCTGCCAGATTAGCGACGGAGCCCGAATATGGCTGTACGTTTGCGTAGTCTGCCTTGAATATTTTCCTGGCGCGGTCTTGCGCAGTTTTCTCGATAAGGTCTGTTACCTGCTGACCCTCATAATATCGTCTGCCGGGGTAACCTTCGGCATATTTGTTGGTAAGGCAGCTTCCGCTTGCCTGCATAACTGCTTTTGAGATGTAATTTTCTGATGGGATTAGCCGGATACTCCCGCTCTGGCGGGCCTCCTCCTGTCTTATAAGTTCATAAATCAGCGGGTCGTACCGCTCAAGAGCTGTCGTCATAATTGTTTTTTCCTTAAAAACCAGGGTTATTAGGGATTATTTTATAACAGCGTTCGTGTTTTTATACAAGTATTTATTTGTTGACAAATTTGAGCGAAACCTTAGGATAAACGTCTTAAAACAGTTATAAAAGGAAACTATTGACAAGCATGGCCGAAGATAATAACCAGGATTTAGCCAATTCCAAAGCCCTTTTTGAAAGGGCAGAGAAGGTTGCATGGACAAACAATTTCGATTACGCTATCGAGCTTTATCTTGATGGCCTGCGATGTGCCCCAGATGACCTTGAAAACGGGCATATTAAGCTCCGAGGGATTGCACTTTTGAGGCAGGTAAAAGGCGGCAAAAAACCCTCGATGATGGAAAAAATCAAGTATCGCGGCGGCAAAACCCCACTCGAACAGATGATTAGTGCCGAATACCTTTTCACAAAAGACCCAGACAATTTGTCTTACGCCGAGGCGATGCTAAAGGCTGCGATTGCAGGAGGCAACAAAAAAACCGCCGCCTGGCTTGCTGATTTGCTTTTTCAGGCAAATAACAATTCCGAAAAACCTTCTTTGCAGGCTTATCTGCTCTTAAAGGATTCTTACATCAGCATAGGTCAGCTCGAAAGGGCCGTAGCTGCCTGCCAGTATGCCCAAAGACT
>JAPLMV010000256.1 GCA_026386835.1 Planctomycetota bacterium
TGCGGTATTTGTCTGCGCGGACTTGTTTTTACAATTTTAATTTTTTCACTGAAATTTTGAACTTTTAACCTTAAATTTTTAACTCTAACTAATTATGGCACAAGAACTTAGAGTAAAAAAAAAAGGGTGTTCCTTGGTGTCATTTGGCGTGCTTTGGACATACTTTGGAGTACCTTTGGAGTGCTTCTGAATGCGTTTGGATGTTCTCTGATGCGCGCAGATGAGCGCAGATGTACGCTGATGACATCTATCTGGCGACAGTGAAAAACAAAATAAACAACGTCCCATAATATATGTTATGTTTCATTCGTGTTTTTTAAGCGTTCAATAAGGCTGGATTCCTGCTTTCGCAGGAATGACAACTAAATGACAACTATTAGAATTGGCTGGGCCAGTCCGTATTTTCCGAATTTATTGCCTGGTTTGCAGTATTTGTCAAACTATCCCACATTGCAGATGCCCTGTCTAAAAGTCCGAGGTTCTGCAAAACAATCGAAACATTTACCGTAGCATTTGCGCATGCGAAATTATCCTGCATATATTTTTCGAGGTTGATGAGCGATGATGCGAATTTTATCCTGTCGCAATAAAGTAATGCTGTCTTGTAGTGCAGATTGAGCGTATCCTTGTCAATACAATCGCCGGTAGTCAGCCTGTACAAGGCATCCTGATTTTGACCTGTTTCGAGCAGGCATATTGCCAGTTTGTTTTTGGCCCTTGTGTGTGTGTGTTTTATCTCCAGAGCAGTTTCAAATGCCTTAATTGCATCTTCATATCTGTGAACGGCAACCATCAACAGTCCGATTCGATAGTATAAATCCGGGTTTTGCGTCTCAGCGGATGTCTGCCGCAAGTGGGCTGCAATAACCGCCTCGATGGTTTCGTCCAGCTCATTTTCATTATCCAAGCTAAAAGCTGATTCCATCTCAATCTTAAACTGCAAAGCAGCCGTCTGTGAAAATAACAATGTGCTGTTGGGTTCAATAGCTTTTGCCAGCGAAAGCGTCGCCAATGCGTCTTCAATTTTGCCGCATTCCTTTTGTGCGGTCGCAAGGCCGACATAAGCATCGACAATCTGGTCGTTTATTTCGACGGCCCTGTTGAACTGTTGCGCCGCCGAGAGGTTATTTTGCATTTTCAGATACTGCGTGCCGAGTTTTATGGTCGCTTCGAGGTAATCCGGACAGATGCGGATTGCATCTTTATATCTGCTTACAGTCTCCGATGTTGCGCCTGTCATCCCTAAAATATCCGCCTGCCTGACAATCAAGTCGGCCCTGTCGGGCTGTTCCTGCAGTAAATCCTGGAGTCTTTCCATCGCATCCTGAAGCTGGCCGTCCGAGATGAGCATCTCGGTTTCATCGTCTTCAGAGTAGAAATTGTCCGGGTGTGATAAAATTGCGGTATTAAACGTATCAATTGCCTTTATATATTTTTTATTCACAATATACAGATGCCCCAGCGTGACCAGTGTTGCCATGTCGTCTGGATATTCTTTTTTCAGAAGTTCATATTCCTGTATAGTATTTTCAAGCCGGCCGTTCTTAAAATATATCGCCGCAATCCGCTGTCTGGGGGGCTGAAGGTAATTTTTGAATTTCAGGCAATCCTGATAAAACTCTATCGCCCGGGATTCTCTGCCGAGTCTTTCATTGCAGTGTCCCATGGCATAAAGACACATAGTATTATTCGGCTGCGTGAAATAAACCGTCTCCAGTTCTTCAAGAGCATGAAGGAGTTCATTTTTTTGCAGGAGTATTGCCGCCGCCGCCAGATGCCCATAAGTGCAGCAGGGATTTTCAAGAAGATAGTGGTTGAGCTGTCCCTCGGCTGAATCGAGCCTGTTAATTCCAATCAACTCGACGACACCGGCTAACTGCCTATACTGTGCGGACTGGTTTACTTCTTTCATCACACTGGCTTCATTAAGCCAGTGCCATATCAAATCGGCGGTATCAAAATTTATCGCCCTACCGAGAATCTCCAGCAATTTACTCATCACCATTCTCCTGGTTCTGCCTTAACTCAAAACTCAGAACTATCGTTGTTGTCCGCTATTCTCATCGTCAATAGGCCTGTGCAGGTTAATCTATGTCCCCTTAGTTTAATCGGCTTTATGCCGATTTTGCCAATTATGTATGGCGGCCTTACCTTGTGTAGGGTTTATTGCGGCTTTGCTGGTGATTTTTCGGCACTGGGCCCCCCTGCCGATAAAATCTGCTTTAGGTGTGATAAAAAGCGATTCTGGTGACTGCAATCTTTTTATTGTGGCTGTTCTGCATCGTCTTTTGCCGTTTGTGCCTGCTTTTCCATCTCGCTTAGATATGCCAGTGTCCGTTCGAGCTTGTCGCTTAGATGCTTTAGCTTCAGCATGGTTTTAACACGCGTTAAAAGTTCAAGTTTATTCACCGGCTTGCTGATAAAATCATCCGTCCCGGAATCAATACCGCGTTCGATGTCCCCATATTCGTTAAGCGCCGTTACCATTATTATTGGAATGTCTTCGGTTCTTGGGTCGTTTTTGAGTCTCTTGCAGACCTCAAAGCCGCTCATTTTCGGCATCATCACATCGAGCAAAATCAGGTCAGGCGGCTGGCTCGACACTATCTCCATCGCCTCCAGCCCGTCATAAGCAGGAACGCTTTTACAATCTATATCCTCAAGATAGGCCTGCAGAAGCTCGAGATTTTGCTGATTATCGTCAACCACCAGTATTATCGGTGTCTTATTTTCTTCTTTGTCGATTTTGGTTTCTTTCATAAAATCCGCTCCTGTTTTACCTTTTACTGCTTAGTTTTCTCAAAATTGCCTGACAAAACGCCGGCAAATCATCGGGCTTTCGCGACGTAATCAGGTTGCCGTCCACAACGCATTCCTGGTCGATATATTCTGCGCCGGCATTTTTAATATCGTCCTTAATCGCCATAAAACAAGTTGCCTTTTTTCCTTTGTAGGCCTTTGTGCTGCACAAAAGCCATCCGCCGTGACAAATCGCCGCAATAATCCTGTCGGCATTTACCATATCGTTGGCGAACTTTATTACGGCGGCACTTCTTCGCATAAAGTCCGGCGCAAATCCGCCCGGCACAATCAAGCAGTCATAATCAGCCGCCTTTGCATCCCCTGCTGCGACGTCCGATACGCACGGGTACCCTTCCTTCGAATGATATTCTTTTTTTGCCTCGGCTGCAACAAAATCCACCTCCAGTCCCTCTTCTTTCAGCCGATAATATGGATACCAGACCTCAATGACCTGATACATTTCATCGACCATAATCGCTATTCTTTTGGCTGCCATTGTCACCACTTCTTTTCATTACCACTGTGATTTTCAATAAACTGTCTCACTTCTGGTCGGATATATACGTTGTCAATATCCACCGTTTTCGACACCGCCTCTGCACTGACAACCGCAGTTTCCCCTGACGATGCCTGCGTATCCAGAAAGAAAATCTTCTGTCCCTTTATCGTACAAAGTCCCCCGCCGCTGCCGCCGAGCGCCTCGCTGCGTACAGAAACTCCGCCCGACTGGAGCAATTCCAAAAGTTCATCTAAAATCTGCTGCTCATTCATCTTTTCAAGAAAAACCACACTACAAGTCGATATATTACAAATGTCGAAGCAAATAAGCTTCGCTTTTTTCTATACGCTATACGCTGCCCGCTATATGCTGGTATTAATTCTATAACAGGAGTCGACAGTTGACAAGGATTATCGAAAAACGTCTTTCGCTGCATAAAACCCTCAAAAAGCAGCAGCAGAATAATGATACTCTGAAATTCCAAATCAGTCAGCTCCAGGCCCTTGCCAATATCGGTACGACGACCTGCATGATAGCCCACGAAATCAACAACCTCCTGACCCCCTTAGGTAATTATGCGGAACTTGCCTTGAGTAATCTCGATGATAAGATACTTGTGGAAAAAGCCCTGCGAAAAACGGTTCGGAACTGCCGGCAGGCAGGCAAAATTATGGACAGTATGCTCGCTGTGGCTAATGGTGAAACGGAAGAAAAAATGAACAGCAAACTATCTGTTCTCGTCGATGACATTTTCACATGCCTGTGCCGCGATTTTTCCAAGGACCGAATAACGGTAAATATACAGATTCCGCCGGACTTGACCATCTGGGCGGTGCCGGTACAGATTCAGCAGGTCTTGATGAACCTGATTCTAAACGCTCGCGACGCAATGCTGCCAAAAGGCGGCGTTCTTACCATAAAAGCACACCAGACCGAGCAGACAGTTCAAATCGAAATTTCCGATACCGGTTGTGGCATCCCGCCAAACGATTTGAAAAATATCTTTGAACCGTTCTTTACCACCAAGGCAGATAAGAAATCAGCAAACGAAACTTCCGGCTGCGGACTGGGCCTTACCTTCTGCAAAAAAGTCGTCGATGTTCACAATGGCTCAATAAAGGTCGAATCTATGCCAGGCCGGGGAACCGTTTTCCAGCTCTCAATTCCAAAATTCTCAGAAGAAGACCCAGCATAAAATAATTGATGTCGGCATGGGGAATGAGTATATTACTCAAACTGGCCGATGGTTAGTTTGAGAAACTAAAAACTAAAAACTTAAAACTCAAAATTGTTGAGTAAAGACTGAATTAACCGTCGGGATAACTATTTTAACTGTATTTTTGATTTGTTTCCACCGTAAGGTGTCCTGTGGAGAATTTCTTATTTTGTGCTTCGGATTTTTAACATAATGGAGGATATTATTATGCGTTTAATTAAAACGGCAGCAGCAGTTATTATTTTAAGTTTTATTTTAGGCAATGTATTCGCCCAGGATGACCCCAATGAAACATCCCTCTCTGCGGCGGTACAGGCGGATACCAACGGCTTAAGTAATCTCTCTGCATATTACGGCTTCAGGGAAATGGAATTAGTTAAGCTCGAATGGGGGATAAGGGGCTTAAAGACAGCCGACTTTGACGGTGACGGCAAATGCGACATAGCAATCGTCAATGATATAAAGTCGAGAATCGATATATTGATTCAAAAATCGGCGGTCGGGTCAGGTGAAAAATCGATAACGGTTGACCCCAACGAGATTGACATCAATCAAATCACCCCCCCTACCCGTTTCCAGAGGCAAAGCGTTGCAGTCTCGCAAAAGATTTATAGTTTTATATGCGGCGACCTCAATGGCGACAAGATGGCGGATTTGGCGTTTTACGGCGAGCCGAAGGGGCTGTATGTGATGCTGCAAAAAGCTGCCGAACTCGACCCGAATAAACCTGCTGAGCCAAACAAGCCAAAAACGCTGAGTTGGCAGACGAGGAAAAAAATTAAAATTGACGATGGCCTTGTAAGTCCCAACGCACTGGCCTGTGCAGACCTGAATAACGACGGCGCAGACGACCTTGTTCTGGCAGGACGCGACGGCGTTTATATCATCCCGCAGAAAAAGGACGGCTCGCTCGCTGAGCCGGTGAAGTATTCCACTACCGTTGCGATTCTTGGTATCGAGGTTGGCGATTTAAACGGTGACGGCATAAAAGACCTTGTCCTTTTGACAAACGACACCGAAAAGCCGCTCCATATAAGGTTTGGCCTTAAGACCGGACAATTAGGCCCAGAAGAGCAATTTTTTATCGAAAATCCTTATGTGCTCGAGCTTTGCGATATAGACGGTCGGCCCGGCGATGAAATACTGACCGTAGATGCGAGAAGCGGGCGGTTAATATGCTATAAATATTCCGGCGAAAAGGAAAAGGACAGCGACTGGCCAAGTCTGTTTTATCCGCTTCAGTCAGGCGAGGGAAATACAAAGCGAGACCTTGTTGTTGCCGATTTTGACGGCGATGGCCTGCCGGATGTTGTGATAAGCGACCCTGGTGCTGCTGAACTTATTTTCTACAAGCAGGCACAAAGCCTTGGACTTGGCGAGCCGGTAAGATTCCCAGCATTTGCTGATATCGATAGTTTGTCGCAGGCCGACATCGACAAAGACGGAAAGTCAGAGCTTGCGGCACTGAGCGTCAAGGAAAAAACTATTGGTTTAAGCAAATACGCTAACGACAGATTGTTGTTTCCAAAACCGATAGACTTAATCGGCGAGCCGTTAGCTATGGAGCTTGCCGATATCGACGGCGATGGGAATTCCGACTGCGTTTATGTGTCGAAAGATGCTAATGACATCAGTTCGCTTAGAGTAATTAGTAATATAGGCGGCAGCATCGATTTTGGAACTGAAAAACAGGAGAAAAAGGACAAGGCAAAGGACAAGACCAAAAAAACCGAGGGTGAGGAAACCGCTTCAAACGCACCGGCTTTGAAGCTTAAAAAGCTGCCTTCAAATCCGGACGGCTTAAAGGTGCTTGACGTCGACCAGGACGGGCTTCAGGATGTTTTGCTTTTTATCAAATATGAACAGCCGATGTTGATTCGCCAGATGAGTAAAGGTGTTTTTGAACTGGTCGATTCGCCGAAGGCACAGGCCAGTTTGATTAAGGATGCAGCAATAAGCTCTATTGCGGTTGCCGACATAGACGGCCGGCCCGGCAAAGAACTGCTTGTTACGCAAAAGAATTTTGCAAGGAGCCTTGTTTTTGCAAAGGGGCAGACATGGACCATTATTGACCAGTATAATGCCAAAAGTACGGAAAATGCCATATCTGCGGCAGGCGTTTTCGACATTGACGGTCAGGGCACGGACGGACGGCCTGCAATAATGCTGTTAGACGGCCAAAAAGGACAAATCCAGATACTTAAGGCGGGAACAGACAAGACATACAGATTTGAAAAGGAACTTGACGTCGGCAGGTGGAATGCCGCATCGCATTTCAATTTCCTTTTTGCACCGCTTACAGGCGACAGCATAAAAAGCATATTGCTGTTTGACGGTGATAAATTTGCCCTGGTAACACCGCCGAACGCAGGCGAAGTCAGGCATCATCTGGAACAGTTGTTCAGTTATGAGACAAAAATAAAAGACGGAGTATACGGCAATATGACGCCTGGTGACATCAACGGTGACGGCAAGCCGGATATCGTCATGGTCGAGTACAAGAATAATCACATTGAAATACTTGCACTGGATTCAGACAACAAGCCGGTACCGGCAGTGAGATTCAAGATATTCGAAGAAAAGAGCTACCGCGAAAAAAGGGAAAAGGCAAGCGTCGAGCCGCGGGAGATGAAGGTTGCCGATGTTACAGGCGACGGAAAAAACGATCTTGTGACGGTGATTCACGACCGGATAATTATTTATCCGCAGGACTAAGCTCGACTTTTGCCATTTTTTCGATTGGTGGTGTCAGGTAAACAAAAGTTGTCTTTAAATTTCTGTGACTGACCTGCTTTTGAACTATTGGCAATGGTACGCATCGGTCAGCTATGTAATGGAAGATGTGTCCGTGCCGAGGGCTTTGTTCTGTGAAATCATCTTGTTGGGATATTGGGATTTGGCAACAAATTTTGTAAAAATACTTGTAAAAATACTTTAGATTATTACAATTCGAGAAAGATTTTGGGATTATCGTGGAATTGAAAGGCCTGGTTGCGTAGCCAGACGTTTAATATAGGAAATGTCGGGTAACTATAAAGGAAGGGTCATATCATGAGGCACCTCATCGTAAGTCTATTGCTCAGCGTTTTAAGTGTTGGCTTGGCGGCGTGTGCATCGAAACCGGTCAGACTGCTGCCAAAAGGATCATCCCCAGCAGATATTGTCGACGTGGTCGATATTTCGGACTGTACCGAAGATACCTGCCTGACAGCGCTGGTTCTGCAAGGCCACGCCAATCGCGGGCCGCATAGCAAAGTCTATCTGCTCAATGACAAACCGTCCGACAAACATATCTCGGACAGTTTCTGGCTGGAGTACCTCAAGACAAAAGGCTACGTCAAGCAGACCCAGTTCCTCACCCTCGAAGAATATTTCAGTAAGTATGCGAATCTCTGTGAAGTGGTCATCGTCTACGACCCCAAATTGCCTGCCACGATCAACATCGCTACCATGATGGCCAGCGTCGATAAAGGCATGGTCGTAGCACCAGATGACCTCGAAAAGTATCGCAGTATCGGCCGCATCGAAGACCTCCGCGGCCGCTGGCAATCCAATGTCCAGGCCTATGAATGGGCACTAAAAAATCTCTATCCACGAATGAAACATGATGTATTGGCCTCATTGCATCCATCAACCCACAAGATTCGTGATTACATGGTTCGTCATCAGGGATTCATCTTCTGGGTAACCGGCTATCAGGTGCACGATGGCATCACATCGAGCTTCGACAACGAAAAACTCTTTGCCGAAAAGCTCTTTCGCTTGTCGCCGCCCAACACCGTTGTACTGGGCTGGTGGGATGCTGGCAGCAAGGATCCTGGTCTCGGAGAATATGTCGGCGTTGGCCTCGCCGGACAGTATGGTCAGCTTACCAATTGCGTCCCAGGAATGACCAACACCAGCTTCCTCAGCGGCATCGAAGTCGACCTGCACGCACTGAGAACCCAATACGAAAATCGCGGCGTCTCCGTGACTCCGCCCCTCGATCCTAACAAAGTCTATCTCAGCTTCGTCATCGTCGATTCCGGCGACTCCTCCTGGTACTGGCAGAAAGTTCAACCGAACGTCTGGGACGACCCGAAACGGGGCGAGTTTCCTATCGGCTGGGCGTTAGGCCCAATCGGATTCGAGATATGCGCCCCCATTATGGCTTGGTACTATGAAAACGCCCGACCAAACGATTACTTCTATCTCGGCCTCAGCGGAACTTGTTACGTTCATCCCTATCGGAATTTCATGCAGAAGCTACCCAACCCAGACGCAGCATGGAAAGATTACTTGAAATCGACACAGTATTATATCGACGCTCTGGGCTTTAAAGAGATGAGCCTTTATACTGACGCATGGTTCTATTACGACCGCAGCAAGATGGACCCCACCACGATCCGCTGGGCCAATGAACTGCGAGGCATCAACACTTTCATACTTGGCCTGGGCCGCGACGAAGGCTCTTTTGAAAACGGACTGCATTACCAAATCGGCCGTCGCAGCGTCTTCTGCTCACACGTTACTACCCGATGGAACATCCACCAGATCGGTCGAAGCGCCGCCAACGTCACATGGCTGATTGATGATATAAAAAAACACACCCCAACTGAACGCCCTGCCT
>JAPLMV010000017.1 GCA_026386835.1 Planctomycetota bacterium
AGATAATCTGGATCAACGGAAAGGACCGTATCTGGATAGAGCTACCGCAAATGCGTTTGCACTGGGCGTTAGTACTTTACCAGGGGCTAAGGATGGTTTGTTTGATAGGGTGGATGTGTCGGCGGCTGGATTGAATCCGGATACCTATGTGCTTTGTGATTCATTCCCTGTCAAGAAACTGATATTAGCCAATGGGGCGGTTGTTACCGCCGGTACGCCGATACTTTATTACAAGGCAGAGACTACGAGCAAACAATGGGGTCCTCCCGGACAGATTAACAATCGAATTTACTTTGATGATGATAATCGAAAACTGGTATCTTTAAGGAAGATGACGGATAAAACTATTTCCGGAATTCATCCGCTTGGTGAAGATGACTATGCCGCATTATTTCCTCAGGGTTGCTCGAATTTCTACCATTATCTGACAGACCCGAAGGTAACAGGAATATTGGGCGGCTGGCCTGTAAATTCTGATTCTTATGTTCTAATATCGGCTGGTGCGGATGGGTTATATGGAACGGCGGACGACATAATAAATAAATAATAGCGTTTAGCGTACAGCGTATAGTAAAAATGAAAATTGCACGAAAACAATTCGGTTTTACGCTCCTGGAGATGATAGTCGTCGTGGCTGTCATTGTGCTGCTAACCTCCATAGTCATCAGCGTAGCCACACGGATTGATAGCCAGTCCAAGGAACGGCTGACGGAAAATACCCTCGGCCTATTGAACGCCGCTCTCGAACAGTATAAGGATTTCGGGTATGAATTGAAGTATAATCCTATCTGGCTTCCTGTTATTCCTGAAGAAAGTGATTTTTTCCTCGGGCTTCAATTTCCGATTGACTGCAACGGCTTTACAGCAGCAGATGTTGCGACGACGCTGGGGCTTGTTCTCAATGCGGGTGTGGGCGGTGTTGTTATCCCCCCCGCTGGCAACGACCCGAATTATTCCGGCAGCGAGGTATTGTATTTCTTTTTAAGCAAAGTTCCCGCCAATAAGGAGATACTGAGTAGAATCGGTAAATCGCTGATAACCAATATCGGCAGCGGCGGGCAGGCGATGGACATCGAGATAAACGGCATAAAGTATCCATTGTACAGGTTCGTTGACGCATGGGGTACGACGCTGCGGTATGACTACTACTATGATGAGGCGCCGCCATTTAATAACATCAACAAGATTAATAATATGAAAAATAGCAAAAGGAGTTTTCCATTGATTATATCGGCTGGGCCGGACAAGGTTTTCGACACAGCCGATGACATTAAAAACTAAAAAGTTAATCCCTAAGGGACAGGCGTGTAAAACTCAAAATTGTGGGATGAAGACTGAATAAATTATTTAGACACTGATTAACACTGATAAAAGAAATGGATTCCTGCTTTCGCAGGAATGACAACCCCAGCAAAAGCTGGTGGAAATCTGTGTCAAAAAGAATTAGAAATTGATTTTTGTGTCTTAGTGGTGAAAAAAGTAATGAAAATTGCACGAAAACAATTCGGCATGACGCTGGTTGAGACGACGGTAACGGTGGCGATTGTATCACTGCTGGCCGTGTTGTCGACACCGTCTATTCGTGCATATTTCGATGCGATAGGCTCGCCCGCCGAGGTCAAAGGCGCCATAGGCGCTGCTTTTGCGTCGGCTCGCGCGATAGCAGCAAAAAAGCAGCATTATGCAGGCGTCAGGTTCCAGCAGGATTCCTCCGGCAAGCAATATATGATTTTTATTATCAACGACCCCGCTATCGGAGCTACTTTCTTCAGGGCGGCGGATGGGGAAAAACCAATAAAGCTGCCGGACAATATCGGCGTCATGGATTTGAAACTGGGCTCAACCGGATCGGATATTTCTCTGAATACGGACATTTCGAATGACTGGCAAGTTACAGACACAACCACATTTTCCATAATCTTTTCGCCTGCAGGAAAAATGGTGATACACAACGATGTTCGTGTCAGAAACAGAGATGGCATTATTGACTCGACTTCAGGGAATGGACATTTCAGCGAGGATGATGTTTTCAATAAAAAAGCCGATGTCGATGCTGGAACAGGGATGTTCTACCAGGATGATTACTATAGTTCAAGCGGCCTCACCAATTCGTATGGAGAACTTGGTCTTGGGCCGGAATCCAGCAGGAACAGTTTTGTTATCTACGACAAAACTGAGTTTAATAAAGTGGATCCAGCCAGGAGGTGGACGGATTATTTGTACAAGTTGGCTTCGGAGGTGATTTATATTAACCCGTATACCGGAACGATTATTCAGGGACAATAGAAAATAGCGTATAGCGTGTAGCGTACAGCGTATAGAAAAATTAAGGATTGACCACGAAGGCACGAAGGTGCAAAGAATTGATTAATGATTAATGATGATTGATTATTGAGTTAAACAAGACAGATTTGAATCCGAGTTAATCCGTGAAAATCCGTGGTTAAAAACTTTAGTGTATTGGTGTCTTAGTGGTGGATAAAAAATCAGTGTTAATCAGTGAAATCAGTGTCAAAAAAAAGAATTCTCTGTGGCAAAGTTAGTTGATGGAAAATGAGAATATAATGAACTACGAACTGAAAAATAAAGGCTTTTCGCTTACCGAAGTGCTGATGGCGATAGGGATATTCAGCGTGGCGATGATTTTTATAGCGGGGGCATTTCCGGTAGCGATTCATTTCACGACCATCGCAAGCGAGCAGACAATTGCTGCTGTGGTGGCAGATGAGGCCTTTGCAAAGATTCGGCTGTATGGCGTTAATCCATTGGACCCGAATATGCAAAGTGGCCGGACGATACAGGTGCCGTTTGAAAATGTCAAGGTTACTGATATTAACCCCAATGAGTTTGCATATCCTTCGGACCCCGCTGTCGATATATCGCAGAAGCAATACTACTGGTCGGCTATCTGCAGGCGAGTTGGAAACATTGGAAGCAGGGATGTTCAGGTTACAGTCTTTGTATCGAGAAAAATCGGCACAGGGACAACGTATTATGTTCGAGACGATTATGCTAACTGGACTAACTGGCCTGGGCTTGTAACAGTTGATTATCCGGCAGCAGTACCGGTAGGGGTTCAAGCAGGCGGCGTGAACGATGAGATTGTTATAACCGACCTTGACCTTCCAATTGACCCTCATGAAGAGACGTTTGTCAACGATGGGTACACGATAGTCGAGGATTCGACAGGCCAGGTATATCGGGTGCTGCAGCGGTATGGAGCCCCAGCGGGTACTGTGCAGCTCGACAAGGTTTGGAATGCGAACGGTACGTATCCTCTCACGACTTATGTCTGGGTGATTCCGCCTCCCGCTACGGGCGGCAGGTATCCGTGTGTCGGCGTATTCCAGAAGGTGATAAGATTCTAACCGCTGAGTACGCAAAGAGCGCAGAGGGCTAAAAGTAAACTCTGTGAGCTCAGCGGCCTCTGCGGTAATAAAAAAGGTGTGAAAGAAGAATATGAAGAAGGGATTTACACTAATTGAGGTTGTGGTTGCCGTGGGGCTGCTGGCGATGGTGATTGGCTTTTCGAGCCTCATATTCAAGGTCAGCATAGAAACGCGGCGAACGGCAGGCGCCAATGCCGAGATAATGCAGAAACTGCGGGCGATAACAAATCAGTTGAACCGCGATTTTACCGGGATTCGGCCTGATGCTCCGCTTTTGATATGGTTCGATGCTAATAACCCTGATTATAGATACGACCAGATTATGTTTTTTGCAGACGGTGATTTCCAGTCAACGCAGTTGTATAGCGGCACGCCTGTTATAGGCAATGTCGCCAGAATCTATTACGGGCAGGCATCGGTTTACTCGCCTACATATGGTTTTTATATTTGCCCATGGGATCAGCCTTACCCATTTGATCAGTCTGGTGACAATTATTCTGACAAAATGCTTAATACAAGAGAAAGAATGCTCGCCAGGCGCACGCACATATTAACGGCTGACAGCAGCCTTAAGCAGTTTCCGCTTGAGGGCGCAAATTTTTCGGCGAGCTTCACACCGACTGGTAATGACAGTAATGAGTATGACACCAATTCTCTGTCTCAGTGGAAGGTGATAACCAGCACGCAAGCTAATAATGATAAGATTATTGCAACCTGTTTCGATAACACCAGCGGCAGGCCGCAAATCGATTTCGTATCTCAGCCGCTGGTTGGCTTGCATATGCTGATGACCGAGGGCGTGGGAAGTTTTGCGGTGCAGTGGGCGTATTCTTGTACCGCATCAGGCGGGAATACGGAGTATCGTTGGTGGCCAGCAGATAACCCTGATGGGGATGCAGCAACGGTTGATTCTGACTTTGGCAATTTGATGGGCATGGGCAAGCTTCGATTTGGAATTTACTTTAATATGTCAGGTGGTGTGACTGTTGCTAATACCCCTGATTGGTCTGGTTCAGACCAGGCCAAGACAGAAAATGCAACGCCGTTTGCAGGTTTCTTCCCCAGAGCATTGAAGTTTACGTTCAGGATATACGATTCGAAGGGAATAATAAAAGGCGGCAGGACGTTTACGCATATTGTGTATTTAGAAAAATAGCGTATGGCGTATAGCGGATAGCGTATAGGGCAAAAAAAGGTGATTGATATGGCGAAGAAAAATTTTGCTGAAAAGTCGGGTTCGGCTATGATTCTGGTTGTAGTGCTGACGAGCCTATTGTCTATTCTGGCGGTGATGTTTATGCTCTCATCGCGGGTGGATAAAATTACAGCATCAGCCATATCGGGCAATAAGGAACTTGATTACGGCGTAGATTCGGTTGTGGCGAAGATATCGCAGCAGCTCGTTGAGGATGTCAATTTCCCATACGAGGAATACTATGATTATCCCGATGCGAACAATCCCTGGCTGGCAAATCTTGAGCCGTATGATAATGGTGGGTACAAATGGCGGCATATAAGTGATATTTATAATCAGCTTGGCGGTGCTGCCTATAATCTTCAGGCGAGTATTTGCGATGAATACCAAACAGTCATTTCTGCCGGGATTGTTGCCGATGCGGATGGCGACGGCGTTTCGGATTCGGTATGGGTTGAACTTCCCGATGTGAACTCGAGCAAGGGTAAGCCGGTTTATGCAGCCGTAAGGGTCATAGACAATGGTGCAATGCTTAACGTCAATACGGCATATCTGTTTGACCCTAATGAAACTAATCGTTCGAGAATTGATGGCTCAACACAAACACAGATAAATCTTGCAGCACTATCGCAGCGTGGTGATAATGGTATTCCTTTGGATGCGGCGACGAAATTGCAGGTGTGGCGAAGCGGAAGTGCGGCGACTGATATAACAAGTTATGAGCAGAATGTTGTCTGGAATTACGGCCAGCAGTTCGGAACATATACGCCTTTTGATATTTCCGATGAGCTTAAATTACGCAACCGTTATATATTAAATTATAACATAATGACATCGAGGATCGAAGAATTGTGGACGTGGGCATATGACGGGGGGCTGAAAGTGCCACGGGATTCTTCAACCGGTGTGAATGGTGCAAATTGGGTTTATCGAGTTAACAATATTTCTCCTGACCCTTGTGACTACGATTATCGCCACATATCGACCACCTATAATGTGGACAGGATGATTGCACCCGATGGTGCGATTATGGTAAATGCCAACGCTATTGCTGATATCAATGCTGCGAATGTGTTGTACGACAGGCTGCGGCGATGTATCGACCCTTGTGTGAGTGATGTTGATTTTAACCGCTATAGCGCACAGCTTGCGCAGATAGCTGCCAACATAAATGATTCGAGCGATGGCGATGCGAATGTTACAATTATTTATGACCGCGACAGGCTGGGGGTTTTGCATGAGCCGCATTATGGTTTTGAACGGCCTTGCATCTTTATATCCGAACTTGTCTATAAGCTGGTGAAGATAACAGATCCATTTCTCCCGTCAGGTTACCAAACCAACTGGTCTTATGGAATCGAACTTAGCAAGCTTTATCCGGGCGCAAATGGCGACAACTGGCAGCTTTTAATTGGCAGCACCTCATATCCTCTTCCACCTGATTTTACCAGTAGTGCAAACAAGTATTACGTCAAGTTATTTGATGACCCCAATGCGTCGCTATTGTCTACGGTGAATTTTGACGACAGCCCTGAGGATGGTGAAACAGATGTGAGTCCGAATGTAATTCTTGGCTGGCCTCTAAGCTGGATGCCTGGTGTGACATCATGCGATGTATATTTCGGCACTGATTACAGTAATGTAACAGATGCAAATAACAATTCGGTAATGTGGCCCGAATTCAAAGGAAATCAGCCAGTGACTTCGAATTTCTATGACCCTGTCGGGTCTTTGAATCAAGAAACGTACTATTGGCGAATTGACGACCTTGATGCGTCAGGCAGTGTGGTTGCCAAAGGCGATGTCTGGAGTTTTGCGGTTGGCAATCCTGAGCCGAATGTTATCAGCCTGAGTCCGGGTCAGATTATTTTTGATGCTAACAGTATCATATCTCTGCAGCGTGAAGTCAATGGCCATTGGCTGACTGTTGATTCTGTTGCGGTGCCGGCTGGACTGGTGGAAGAACCTAATGTGGCTAATACATGGGTTCGCAGTTTTCAGAGGGATATGACCGTTCAGAGATGGATAAAACGGCTGTGGAGTCCTGTTATCGAGTTGGCCCTTGGGCAAAGCACGCTTGGCAATCATAATGATTTTAATAATCCAGGTGCAGGAAGTATGCAAGCCAGGCCTGCCCCATTTGATAATACAGGCGACCTTGCGATGGTTTTCAGCAAAAGCACATATTATGATACGGCCGCAGGCCAGAGTACTTTGTATGCAGTTGGGTATAATAACGAAACCGAAGAAGTTGTACGGATTGATTTGAGAGACCCGAACTTCCAGCGGATTTTCCAATATGTAAGTGTCTTTGGCCATGCCGACAGTAATGGCAGGGTAAAGGGCAGGATAAATATAAATACAGCCCCCTGGTATGTTATAGCGCAATTGCCCTGGGTCTCACAGAGAAGAGAAGTGCCGAGTGATTATGACCCTAGCGCTCTTGCACAGGCAATAGTTGCTTACAGGGATAAACTTAATCTTGGCAGCCCAGCCAAGCCTGATTATTATCATGGCGGTGATTATGACAGCAGACACCAGGAAACTGGAATAACGGGTTTGCGGGAAGAGCCGGGCTTTAATAGTATAGCTGAACTGGCGATGGTGGTTGATAAGAACATAAATACAACAACCGATATCCTGATGAACTATTACGATATGCGCTATTATGTTCTTGGCGGCAGGCAAAACATCCCACAGATGGGGTTTCCCGACCTTACGTTCAACGAACGAACGGGGCACGATGACGCACCAGGGGACATGGAAAAGCGGTATCTGGTATTCTCAAGGATAAGCGACCTTGTTACGGTACGAAGCGACGTCTTTACGGCTTATGTCCTCGTTCGTGTCGGAAACAACGGCCCGCAGAAAAGGGTTATTGCGATACTTGATAGAAGCGAGGTTACCCCAGGCGGAAGCGGCAAGGTTAAGGTTATTGCGGTTCATCCTGTGCCGGACCCGAGATAATTTTCAAGTTTCGGCGTGGCACGGCCATCCTGGCCATGTCTTCACGGGCTACAAGCCCGTGCCACATTATAATTTTGGTTGTGTCGGCAAGTAAGCGGGGATATAATTTCAGCAAACCAACAAAACAAGAAGACTATTTTTAAAGGAGTGTAAATCATGAAAACAATCATGGCTGTTCTTGTATCTTTGTTTATTGTAGTTGCTGTTACAGCAGCAGAGAAAACTCCATCTCCGAAAACTCCGGCTGTTCCATTGCAGCAAAAGGCAGCAGCCGAAGCTGGTATGCCGCTCGAAAAGACCATCGAGCTTGGCGTTGATGTAAATATGGTGCTTGTATATATACCGGCTGGTGAATTCGAGATGGGTTCTCCGGCAGCGGAATTGGAAAGAAATTCTGATGAGGGTCAGCATCATATCAAGCTGACAAAGGCATTTTATATGGGCAAGTTTGAAGTAACTCAACTTCAATACAGAACCATTATGAATGAAAATAACAGCAAGTTCGGCGGCGATAAGCTGCCTATTGAAAATATCAACTGGCATGAAGCAGGCCGATTTCTGAAAAAATTGTCCGACAAGACGGGACTGAAATTCCGGCTGCCGACGGAAGCCCAGTGGGAATATGCATGCAGAGCCGGCACTACGACGGCATTCAATACAGGGACTACCATTGATTCGGACTTTGCCAATTACAATGCCAAGGATGCTTATGCTGACGGCATTATCGGTAAATATTTGGACAGAACGACCGACGTCGGCTCCTATCAGCCCAATGCTTTTGGATTGTATGATATGCACGGCAATGTTTGGGAATGGTGCAGCGATATTTATGAAAAAGATTATTACAAAATAACCCCCACTATCGACCCTAAGGGGCCGCAGGAAGGCGGTTCGCATGTAATCAGAGGCGGCGCATGGGATGAAAAGGCATATAAATGCCGTTCAGCCAAGAGGGACTCTCGCGGGCCGAAAGCTGACAGGGCGGACATCGGCTTTCGTGTTGTGCTCGAAATAGAATAGTACCCCATAACATTTGAATTTATAGGCACACAAACGGGTTAAAAGATTTGTCATACCTGCGAAAGCAGGTATCCAGCAGTTTATATTACGGCCTGGATTCCAGCTTTCGCGGGAATGACAATACAAAATCAAATGTTATTAGGTAATCGTTATTGCACGACCTCAAGACGGCGCAGGGTATTCTTTGCCCAGCGGGCACTGCGGAACTGCGCACAGATAAGAAACAGCACCGTCAGAACCCAGAATGCAACATAACGCAGATATAACATAATGTTGCCTAACATATCCGTGGTCTGCGAGGCGCAGGCATTCATCAATTCTTCAGGGGTGTAGATCACGCCTGCAACTACGCCCGGAAAGAACCTCTGCCAGGGCAATATCAGCACAAGTATAATCAGCGAGAGGAAAAACGCCCGTGCGATATGGTTTATTCCGCCCAGTCGGCCTACCAGCGAAATCTTGAGCAAAAACAGCATTGTCAGGCAGTAAAGAATTGCCGACAATATAAGTACAAAATTGACCATGCGGATTGTCAGGCTGAGCTGTTCGGAGGTTATTTTTGCGGTTACACCGAGTATGGAACAGACTTTTGAGGTATGCTTCGATTTGGCCTTGGCCGGCTGGTTGGTGTCGGCGAGGACTGTTTTAGCGGCCTGTCCGATTTCGGTTGCGTCGCCTGTTTCGACTATGGCGGACCCTGCGGCTGTATCGGCCTTTTCTGTTGCGGCAGCAGCGGATGTTTCTGTGATTATGATAACCGATTCAGTAGTTTTTGCCTGCCCATTAGGGGCCTGCTTGTCTGTTTTAATACAGCCTCTGTTTACGACCCAGAATATTGCCTGCGTTAACACCAGACAGACAATCACAATTACGAAAAAGATGTTTTTCGTGGACCTCATAACTGCGATGGCTTCGAGATTGTCGGTGGTATCAATCAAATTTTTTGGGTCGTTACGGTTTTCTTCCATTTTTATATCTCCTAAAAATAGCGTTTAGCGTACATAAAAAACGTGATTTTGCAATAATCTGCAAAATCTCCACGTCCAATAATCTTATTTATCGGCTTTTCCGGCTTATTTTCCTGAAACTGTTTTTGGCGGCCTCGATGGTCTTTTCAATATCCTCCCTGCTGTGGGCAAGGGAAACAAACATCGCCTCATAAGCACTTGGGGCGAGGTAAATACCCTGTTTTAACATTTCTGCAAAGAATTTTTTGAATTGCTTTATATTTGTTGACCTGACATCGACAAAATTTCTGACGGGTTTGTCGGTAAAAAAGCAGCACATAATCGAGCCGACCCTGTTGATTGTAACCGGCACGTTTGCCTCTTTGGCAGCGTCCGTCAGGCCTTTTTCAAGCTTGGCAGAGAGTATTTCAAGTTTTCGGTAGCAGTTTTGTTTTGTTAGCATATTGAGCGTGGCATTGGCCGCTGCCGTTGCCAAAGGATTACCGCTGAGGGTTCCCGCCTGATAGACCGTTCCTGTCGGTGCGAGCATATCCATAATATCAGCCCTTCCACCGAAGGCTGCCGCCGGAAGTCCGCCGCCAATAATTTTGCCTAAACAGGTAATATCCGCTTTAACACCGAATAACTGCTGTGCCCCGCCCAAAGCGAGCCGAAAACCAGTTATCACTTCATCGAATATCAAAAGTGCATTATTCTGGCAGCACAGGTCGTGAAGATTTTGCAGATAACCCTCTGTCGGCGGGACAAGACCCATATTTGCCGCGACCGGCTCAATCAGACAAGCTGCTATTTTATTTTTATGCACCTTAAATGCGGTTTTGACGGCATTTATGTCATTATATGGAACAACAATAGTCAACTTTGCAATTGCATCCGGCACACCCGCACTTGAGGGCGTACCTTTTTCCGCAACGCCTGAACCGGCGGCGACAAGCAGCGAATCGCTGTGGCCATGATAACAGCCTGCCATTTTGATTATCAAGTCCCTTTTGGTGTAGCCGCGAGCAAGGCGGACAGCAGTCATAACGGCTTCTGTGCCGCTGCTGACGAGTCGGACTTTTTCAATGGAATCGAAGGCGGCAATTATTTTTTTGGCAAGTTCGGTTTCAGCCAGTGTAGGTGCGCCGAATGACGTTCCCTTTTTTGCCGCTGCCTGGATAGCCTTTAATACCTTCGGGTGAGCGTGGCCTACAATCATCGGGCCCCATGAGCCGACGTAGTCGATGTATTCGTTGCTGTCGATATCGTAGATTTTTGACCCTTTTGCAGCGGCAATGAAAAGCGGTTTTAAGCCGGTTCCGCCAAAGGCCCTTACCGGTGAATTGACCCCGCCGGGGATATTTTTGCGTGCCTGTGTAAAGGCATGGGCTGATTTGGCATATTTTTTACGTTTGTTTTTCATCTGCATTTGTTTTGTTGGCTATTATTTGAATCGTATATCGTATTGCGTATGTTGTAAACCCCTGTTTTTGAATAAAACCGCTATTTTTCTTGCAAAGACCGACAAGTTGCCTATACTGGTGAAAAAAGAAGAGTAAAAAATTAGAAATCAAAAATCAAAATTGTTGAAATAAGACAGTCTTACTTCAACAATTTTTATATTTTATATTTTATTTTTAATTTCTCTTTCGGAGTAAAAATATGAACTTGGTAAAATGGTTTCGCAAATATAACACCAAAATAATGGCCATTGTGGTTATCCTGATTATGATTGCCTTTGTCCTGGGTACGCTGATTCAGCAGCTCAGTCGTGGTCCCCAATATGCCAGCAATACGTTTGCTTATTTTGAGGACAACAAAAGGATAACCCACGATGATTTAATTGCCGCTCAGCAGGAACTTGGAATCCTGCAGGAGTTAAAGGTCGACTTCCTGCTCAGAAATATCACCCTGCCTATGCTGCGTACGCCTGATTTGAAGGGGTTAATGCTCGGAGAACTGCTCTTTTCCGAGAGAAGGATATCACCTGAAGTGGTCAGGAGTATAAAGCAGTTGATAGCTTCCAATGAGTACCGAATCAGCAACAGGCAAATCGACGATTTTTATGATGAATCCGTTGCTGGAAAAGATGTGCTTTGGCTGCTGCTGTCAAGGGAGGCCCAACAGGTCGGCATTAAAGTGCCGAACAATGAGGCAGGCAGCTTGCTGGCAAAGGTACTGCCTCAGCTTTCTAAGGGCGCAACATATTCGCAGATTATTGGCTCGATTGTAAATCGCCAGGGAATTTCTGAGGAAAAGGTACTGGCGGCATTCGCCAAATTACTGGCTGTGCTTAACTACGCCGATGCAATTTGCTCAAGCGAGGATATTACCGGCTCGCAGGTAATGCTTAATACAAGCTTAGACCAGCAAACGATGAATGTTCAATTTATCAAATTCGATTCGTCTGTGTTTGCCAAACAACAGTCCCAGCCGAGCGATGAAAAGATTACTGAGCAGTTTAACAAATATAAAAATTCTTTTGCCGGTTCAATCAGCCCGGACAATCCGTGCGGTTTCGGGTATAAACTGCCTGACATGGTCGGTCTTGAATATATGGCAGTCAAACTCGACGATGTTACGAAAATAGTTCCGCCGCCAACCCAGGAAGAGGCCGAGGATTTTTATCAGAAGTACAAGGACCAGTTTGTCGAACAGGTGCCTTCCGACCCCAACGACCCCAATTCGCCTATGACCGAGCGGACGAAGAGCTACGTGGAAATGGCAGGCGGCATCTTAAAACAGCTTGAACAAACCAAAATAAATTCAAAGGCCGAAAAGATACTTCAGGAAGCAAGGATTCTTACGGAGGCCGGCCTCGAAAAAGTGGACACTGAACTTGCCAAGCTAAGTTCCGAACAGTTTTCAAAATTGGCCGGTGATTATAAAACCGCCGCCGAACAAATGAGCGAAAAATACAAAATCAAGGTATATACCGGCAAGACAGGTCTGCTTAACGCGGCTGATATTCGAACTGATAAAGACCTTTCAACGTTATTTGCCAGCGGGCATAGCCGAGCGAGCGTTGTTTCATTGCCTCAGATTGTGTTTGCAATAGATGAGATTGGAATCAGCAAGCTCGGACCGTTTGATATAGCAAAGCCGAGGATGTATGAAAATATCGGTCCGTTTAACGATATGGCAGGCAGCATAATGGCTCTTATAAGGGTAGTGAAGGCACAAAAGGCCTGTGAGCCGAACAATCTGGACATGAGTTTCAGCAAAAAAACCATCAGTCTTGATTCCAATGAGCCTGAAACGGAAAACGGAGTTTATTCCGTGAAAGAAAAAGTTGCAGAAGACCTGAAAAAAATCGCTGCAATGGAAACCACCAAAGCCAAAGCCGAAGAATTTATTAAACAAGTTGCAAAGGACGGCTGGGAAGATGCAGTAAAGAAATTCAATGAACGGTACCGACCGGCAGACCAGAAAAAGCAGGATGAGCCGAACGCATTTAAGCTGCAGGATTTGAAAGACCTCAAGAGATTTTCAAATGCCAGGATGGAAATGTTCACTTTACAGACCGCTGATAGTCCCACAGCCCAGTTCTCAATCGATGTGACCAAAAAAACCAGACAGCTTATAGAACAGCTTTATTCGCTTGTCCCGCAGGACGGCAACACTCTTGTCAGTGTGCCTGTGGTTGTGAAATTTGAGCCTGAGATGAGCTACTATATCATCAAGAATATTTCGATTAATCGCATCGATCAGAGCGAATATGAAAAAATTAAGGCAGTAGAGGTTTATAGGGAAGATATTATTCAGTCGCAGTCGATGGTTGTCGTGCATTTTAACCCTGAAAACATATTGAGCCGGATGAATTACAAACCTGTCGTGCAAAAGGATGCGAATGCACCTGTTCGTCCCGTCAGGTCTCGGGCGCCGGCTGATGAGGTAGATTTTTAATGGCAAGGCCGCGGCTTTCGAAAAACAATCACACTCTTATTCTGCTGATTGTCGGACTATTGAGTTGGCTAATACCTGGAGCGGGATTTTTCTTTCTGAATGAAAAAAAACGGGCGATAATAATATTCGTAACGCTGCTGCTGATTTTCGGTGCCGGGTTGTATATCGGCTCAATCGGCGTTATTGACCCGTATGGTTCCTGGCCGTGGTATATTGCGCAGGTTATGTTTTCGCCGCTGGTGATGATTTTGGGTCATTACGTTTCCGCGGGCGGGTTTCCTGTGTACGGTAAGCCGGCTGAAATCGGCCAGATATATACCGGCATAGCGGGACTTCTTAATCTTCTGTGCATTATAAAATCCGTTTATTTGGCGCATCTGTACAGGATAGAAACAGATGGAGGTCAAAATGTCGCCGATGATTGATTACGTAATAGCAACTTTTACCTCACCGGAAAATATCGGCACCAATCCGCAGTCGCTGCTTTGGCTTCTGCCTCTGGCTGCCGCAATATCCATCGGATATAAGGCAACAAAACTGTCGGAGATTAAGGCAGGCAGCTTTTTCAAAGACGTCGTGGGGTTATTCGGCTCAATTGTTGTTTTTATGGCCATAACTGCCCTGGTCTTATATGCGATTACCTGGTTTGCCACGAAATAATTGAACGGGTAAAATTGAATCCAGGGCCGCAAAACTTCTGATTTTGATTTTAGTCTATATCTTCTTCGGAATTATTCTCAACTATTCCCAGTTCGACAAGGGCATTAAATGCCGCTTTTTGCTCGGCATCTTTTTTATTTGTTCCCCAGGCGCTTGAAAAATGGCGGTCGCCGATAACAACCTCGGCCTCGAAACACTTATTGTGATCGGGCCCTTTCTCGTCGAGCATTAAATAAATGGGTATGGTATTAAACTGCTGCTGAACAGATTGCTGCAGGAGCGATTTAAAGTTGCCCTGGGACTGTTCGGCGTCAGCCTGGTCAATCAGGAAACCAAAATTGCGTAATATGAAACTTTGAGCGGCCTCAAATCCGCCATCAATATAAATCGCTGCGATAACTGCTTCCAATAGTCCCGCTGCCAGAGAGCCGGTCAGTGCCTGGCTCGAAGTCATACCCCTGCCCACCTTGAGATATTTATGCAGGCCGATGTTTTTTGAGATTCTGGCACAGGTTCTGCGGGAAACTAACATGCTTTTTATTTTTGTCAAGTCGCCTTCAAGGTAGCGAGGGAAACGCTCGTAAAGAATTTTGCAGACAACCAGCCCCAAGACTGAGTCGCCCAGGAATTCAAGCCTTTCATTGCTCGACGAACGACTGTCGACAGCGGAGGAATGAGTAAACGACATCGCGAAAAGGGAAATATCCGAAAATTTGTAGCCGATAAGCTGCTCTATTTGCTGCAGTATTTCCTTATCCATTTAAGCCTCTGCCCAAAAAATTCCACGAGCAGATTACGAATACCGCTATTGCCGGCGGTATTTGTAACCGGCTCGATAATAATCAGCGTATTATTTGAGAAACAACATTCTTTGTCAAGTTTATTTTAAAGTTGTCGCTTGGCACCTCAGCCAAATGCCTTTAGAACAGGCACTTAAGCTTTACCGGTTCAACCAAAGCTTAATTTTGCCCATTTTAACCAAGAGAGCCAAGGCAACTCTTACAGTCGGCATATATTTGCCAGATTAACCATCAAAATAGAGAGTTGGTTAATATGGGTATATTATGAGGGGTGTATGAGGGTGAAAAAGTGTCACAAAGTGGTTATATATTGATATAGCTTTGCAAAAAATTTACAAAATATTACAAAAAGCCCTTGACTTTGTTATTTAATATGTTAAAATATGCACATTGTTAAGTGATTGAAAAACTAAGCCTGTTTACAAGGGAGCTAAGTCAAGGAGAATAGGTATGAGCGGGGTTAATGAAAAAACTTTTTGTGTGGTTGATGAAAAGATTTTTGGCCAGGCTCAAGAAAGGGTGTTTGGTGAGTCTGAAGAAAAGACGTTGAGCGAAGAGGAAGAAAATAGGTTGGGTGAGGTCTGGGGAAATAAATATGGTCAGGTTGAAGAAAAGGGGTTTGATGCGTTTGGAGAAGAGTCTCTGGGCCGACAAAGAGGTAATGAAAGAAAGTATGGGAGCAGACTTGAGCTTTTGGAAAGCAGAATCGAACTGCTATGCGGTAAAGAAAAAATGCTTATGACGATGTATCTAAAGAACGGCAATAGTTTTTACCAGATGGCCCGGCTGGCAGGGGTAAATGAGGTGACTATCGCACGCAGGATACATAAAATTATCAAGCGGCTGCTTGACAGGGAATACATAACCTGCCTGCGTAACAGAGACAAATTTTCAGATTGTGAAATGGCTGTTGCAAAGGATTATTTTCTTACGGGGTTATCAATGAGGGAAATTGCAAGGCATCAGAGATGCAGCAGATACCGTGTCAGGCAGACGCTGGAAAAGATTTTAGCAATATCAAAAATAAAATATAAAAATTGTGGAACCGCCAAAAGCGAAATAATGTTTAATCATAAAAGTGAAAAGAGAAAAAATATTAGACGCTGTTACCGCCTGCGCGAGGATGACAACATTTTGCAGGATGACGCAGATTTTGAGTTTGCGGAAAAAAGACCAATGATACCTAAAAATAACAGGTGAGTATCGATATTAATTAATGGATGTAAATAATAAGACCTAATATATCCAGTAATAATTAACTGCCCCCTGTTTCCCCAAGTCTGCTTAAATGCAGTGGGTAGAGGGTTGTCACTTTAGTCTCTCTGATAGCAAAAAAGGGCTACATAGTATCTGTATTATTTGGTTTAGGCATCAGGGTGAATTAAAATTTTAGGTTTTTGCTCATGAGGCACCTGATCCCGATGTACATGACAGTAAGCCCCATGGTTATAGATACTCAAGATACACTTGCAGTGCGGAAACAGGCATTTCCTGCCCTGAGCAGAAATCTTTAGTGTTTTTCCCATCGTTACTCCTATAGGCAGAGCACCAAACAAAAAAGCTGCAAAGATTAGTTGTCTTCCTCTGCGGCCTAAAGATTTTCTAATCTCTTGTATTGTGTTAATTATACTACATTATTGGGCTTTGTCAAACAATCTCTTACTCAAACTTGGGATGGGAACATCGTAAGCGACGCTGGCTCTGCGAATAAATTAGCTTAATAAGGAATGGGATGAATTATGGTCAAAAAAGCCCTTAGCCGCCTGAAAAATCCACCTACAAACGTGAAGTGTACCCCCCACCTCTATTTTTTTAAAAAAGTTTTGCAATTGATGCTTGTGGGGTTATACTACAAAAAACAACCGAACGGATTTGGGGAAAAAATGGCAGTAAAGACTCCTAAAGTTGTGGTAGTTGGCAGCGCCTATGTCGATATGGCAATAAGGTGCGGCCAAATCCCGTCAGCCGGTCAATCCGTTGCCGGCTCAGCGTTGGCGTATAACCCCGCAGGGCCAGGACTAATCCAAGCGGCAGAAGCTGCTCTTTGCGGCTGTCAGGTTCACCTTATCAGCAAAATCGGCGGAGACCCCTTTGAAGAAATGCTCAGGGATAGTCTCCATGAATTCAAGGTCAATGCCGATTTTGTCTGCACCGCTGAGGCCAAGAACACCGGAGCAATTGTTACGATGGTCGATGCAGAGGGCAAAAACGCATCCCTTGTTTATGCCGGCGCAAATGGGGCGCTGCTGCCACAGGATATCGACGCCGCCGAGGATATTATCGCACAGGCAGATGTTTGCCTCATTCACGGCAAATTACCGCAGGACGCCATTATACAGGCGCTGCGCTGTGCAAGGATTCACGGGGTAAAGGTTATCCTTAATCCTGCAAGGCCGATGGAGCAGTCCGGCAACAAAGAGTGCCCTTTGCCGGATGACTACTTTTTCGCCAATATTCTTATTCCAAATCTCTACGAGGCGGCGGACATCACCGATTTTTCCGAGGCCAATATCCGTGACGCAAAGCTCATTGGTTCGGACCTTGTCGCTCGCGGTGTGGGTGCCGCCGTTATTACGATGGGAAAACGCGGCTGTATGGTCGTCGACAGAACAGGCGCAGACCATATACCGGCTTTCAGGATTGAGCTTGTCGACAAAACCTGCACAGGAGATGCCTTCGCAGGGGCACTTGCCGCATCCTGTGCCGCAGGCGACGATATAAGACAAGCGGTCAAATTCGCATCCGCCGCAGGTGCTTTGACCTGCACAAAGTTCGGCTCCATCGAGGCCCTGCCCACAAAGGCAGACATTATCGAGCTGCTGCAAAAAGAGGAGCCGGAATAATTGTCGATTGAGAATCGGAAACCAACATTGCTTTTTCAACGGGAAAAACAAAACGTATCTGCAAACGACATCCTTGCTGCACTGGCAGGCGGCGAGGATATTGCGCTTAATCAGTGTACCATCACAGGTGCACTTGATATAAACCGGCTGCTCGACCCCGGTGAAAAATTTCATATGGCGGCACTTTCAATTACGCAGACCTCGGAACAAAAAATCCTGACGCTGACACAATCGATGGTGTTCGACAAATGCACTTTTGAGGAGAACGTTGTTTTTTCAGGCCCGTGGGATGATAAAGACAGCCTGTCCGTTGAATTTAAGAAAGATGTGATTTTTAACAGTTCGCAGTTCCCTGGCCAGACACGGTTCAGAAATGCCGTCTTTCGCGGCACTGCCGGTTTTGACGGCTGCACCTTTGGGGGCGTCGTAACATTCAATAATGCCTCTATACAAGGAGACGCAAAATTCAGAACGGCCGTATTTAACGGCTATTGCCTGTTCGGGGGAGCAGTTTTCAAAGACTCTGCCAGGTTCACGAACACACATTTCGTAAAAGGCGCAAATTTCTCACACGTCAAATTTTTCAGCCATACTGATTTCGACGGCGTCTATTCATCAAGCAGGGCCGTACCGACTTTCGATTCGATTTTCTTTGCACGAAAAAAATACGGCGACGACGAGAGCTTCTGGCGATTCGCAAAACAGTCCGCACAGGAGGCAGGCCACTATCGCCTCGCAGGCGACTGCTTTTATAATGAACGATGTGCAAATCTCCGGAAAAAATCATTCGGGCCTGACTATGATGCCCTGTCTCCGGCAGGTAAACTTGTCAGAATTATAAGCTCGGTTCGGCTGCTTCCGGAGCTTGTTTTCGGCAAGATGCTTTTCGGGTACGGCGAAAGGCCGGTCAGGGTACTTTTCGCAGGTGCACTGATTATTTTTGTTTGTGCCTTTTTCTACGCCCAGCCGGGCGCCGTTCATTTTCGCGGCCCGGTAGTGAAGGAATCTTTCCTGCAGGGCCTGTACTTCAGCACGATAACTTTTACGACGCTTGGCTATGGCGATTTGTACCCCGCCGCCGACGCTTTTCACCGAGGACTTTCAATGATTGAGGCCGTCGCAGGAAGCTGCATGATGGCCTTATTTGTAATCTCGCTGGCCAAGCGATTCTCAAGAGGGTAAACAATTCTGCATAGGTGCACCTGCCGTTTATAAGTGAAACTCCACTGTCGCCAGATGTCATCAGCGCGCATCAGAGAACATCCAAATGCACTCAGAAGCACTCCAAAGGTACTCCAAAGTATATCCAAAGTATGCCAGAGAGCGTCAGAAGGCACCATAGTTGAGACCGCATATTTGTCATAAGTTCCTTTCATATATAAGGTTAAACTCTAAATCCTAATTCCTAAATCCTAAATAAATTCAAATTTTTTAAACACAAATGTTCAAAACAAAATTCCATACAGAGAAGACAGGTTAAAACCTGTACTCCGAGCAGGAGGCGCAGACAAATACTGCATAGACACATTCAGTTGTTAAAGAACGGCCTTACAACGAAAGCACTAAATTCGAAACTAAAAAGTTAAAATGTAAAACTCAAAACCAAAACTTAAAGTTAAAAACTAACGACGGAAAAACATCGTCTCTCTATAAGGGGGCGAAGCTGCGCGTTTGGTCGAAAAAAGTTCACCACGAAGCTCACGAAGAACACGAAGGAAAGTCATAATTACTTGTAAAATAAGGAGTTAGAGAATCTGAAAATTTTTTATTTTTTTTCGGATTTTGGTTGTGGATACCTGCGCGTTTGGTTCTATTCCGATATTGTAGCCACAGTTTTCACGGGTAGACACTGATTTTTCACGAAGACACGAAGAATTTTTAGACGCAGATTTGTAAAAAAAGAATCCGCATGGGCAACGAGTTGGCCATTCTACAAGCTAAAAACTGCAAGATTATTTGTTAAACCGGCTAAAATATTTGTCGATTTCCGACCTTAGTTCTATACCTGCTTTTTCAAAACAGTCTAAAAGCTCATTATAAGTGCCTTGACCGCCAAAAAAATCCCAAAATTCTCCTGCCACCCTGAGTTCGTTATCAAGATCGAGCATTCCCTTTAATGTCCAATGTTCATACGGCTGCGGCTCATAAGGATTATAAGGTATGGCAATTAAAGAATTTACTTTTGCATTTGGTTTTTCTGCAAGCGCAATAGCCACCCATTCAAGCAATGTTCTCTTGAAGTCCTTAAAGTTGCTTACATTTGGTTTGGCTGTTTTCAAATCAAAATAATACTCTGTTTAGTTAAAACTTTAAATGAATGTATAAATACAAGGATAGAACAATATGCACTAATTTTACTATTTTTAGTGCATATTTTTCGGATATGCACTGAAACTGTGCATATCTATTTTTTCAAAATATCATAAAGGCGGATATTGATATATAAAATATCTCTGCCTTTTTTCCCCGAACGAACAATGCCGGCTTTTTCCAGAGTCCTCAGATATTTTGCAGCAATATTACGTGAGGCAATCCCTCTTTCGACAAGGTCGCCTATACGGACATAAGGTTTTTCAAACAACAGTTCGAGTAAATCTTTCGAATAGAGTTTGCCGGATTGTTTTTTCATAATACCAGCGGTAATTTTCATTGCCTCTCGAATAGCGTCTATCAGATGCAATGTTCCCATGCTTGTTTCTTCAATGGCCTTGAGCATATACAAAACCCATTCTGTCCATCTGTCTTTGGTTCTTACCTCCTGCAAAAGACGGTAATAATCCGGCTTATTCCGGATAATATACCGGCTCAAATACAAAATCGGAGCGGAAAGAAGATTTTCAAGAATCAGATACAGAACATTGATTATTCGGCCGGTTCGGCCGTTGCCGTCGTAAAATGGATGAATAGACTCAAACTGATAATGAGCGACCGCCATCTTAATCAGAGGGTCTGTTTCGCCAAGGCTTGTATTCAGATACTCTTCCAGATTCCTGAGCAGTCGCTGTATAGCCTCCGGATGGTCCGGCGGTGAATAGACTACCTTGCCGGTTCGGTCGTTCTTCAGCACTGTCCCGGGAAGTTTTCGGATGCCTCCTCTATTGCATTCCAGCCTTTCCTGAATGGCGATTATTCCGTTGACGGAAAGCACGCCTTTTTTTTTCAAAACTCCAAAACCTTCCCATAATGCCGAACGATAATTCAGAACCTCCTTGACCTGCGGCGAGATATTTTGCCTGAGTGTTAATCCCTGAAATAATTCATCGTGAGTGGTAACAATATTCTCTATCGCGGAACTGTCTTTCGCTTCCTGAAGAATGATGGAATGTATCAGCACTTCCTCATTAGGTAGAATTTTCGCATATCCTTTCAGTTCTGCCAGCGACTGATGACTTTTAATCAATTGTTTCATTACCGCTGTCGTTTCAAGTTCCGCCTTGGCTGGTAGCAAGGGTAGTTGATTATATGGTTTTTCTGGATTAAACATTCTGCACCGTAACACCTAAAAAGACTATAACTTAATTTTAATAAAAAGCCATTCTATCCTTGCGTGGAAAACCACCTGCTACAGTCCGATATCAACTCTTAATTCTCTAAGGTTAATCTCTGCCGAATACAATTTCCCAAAGATTCGTTTTCAACAAATCTGTATCTTTCTTTATGTTCAGAAAAGGAATTCACCACTTGCTTGAATTTCTTTTTGTCGTTTGAAATTATATAAAGACCTACATTATTATAATCAAGTAGTGTGCCCATTCTTCCTACACCTGACCAAACACCAGTTGACAATTCAACTTCAAAAGCATATTCAGGAATTAAATTGCTCCCTCTATTCTTGAACCAAAGAACATCAATTTGCCTTAGAAGTGAATAATCAGAAAATTGAAGTTTGGGACAATCTTGCAAAGTTGAAATCTCCTCAAGGTTCTTATCGTTGAATTTTTTTGACTTGTTTGGGCAATAAGTCTCAAAGCCTCTTACGTTACCTATTTCAAGAAGCCTGCCTTGAAGAACAGAGTGCAAGCTTTCTTCAACTGTATTTCTTACTTCTTCTTTAATTAGGGGGGGGGATAAGAGCAGAGTCCAATTATTTGTAAATCCGCTACAATCAATCCTGTTATTTCTTCCTGCTAAAACAATGTTCAAATCTTTATCAATATTGATTTTGTATTCACCGTTTCTGTCGTGGCTAATTTGTGATAAATGCTTGAAAAGAATTTTAGCTGGGATAATTACAACTTTATCAATAGAACCGCAAATGAACGCAACAAATGGATTGTCGAGGTTTGCAATTTCTTCAACAGTAATATAATTGATACCAAAAAAGTATCTTCTGTTACCTTCTGATGAAGCACGAACTAAAACATTAGCTTCACCAATGTGATAAGTTCTCGACTTAAGAACTTTAATGAGTTCAACACTTGTCTGAAACTCTGTTGCCTTTTCGAGAAAACTTTGCAAGAGTTTGTCGGTATTTGATAATTGTTTATTTGCCATCTATTATTTCTTCGACTTCAAAAGCATCGTTGATAATTGGCTTTATTCTCTCAATTACGAAATTATATTTTTCTCTATCTTTTTCAGTTGATGCATCCAACCCTTCTGAAATAAAAAATTCTGCACATTCTTTAGCTTCAGCTTCATTTTCAGCATTTATTTCTACAACATAATCTCTTGTTAGTAAAACTCTATATTTTTTCATAATTTAAGGTGATTTACTTAATTGAGAGTGAATTCTACACTGTATAGGTGCAATCGGTGCACGTGTTTTGTCGTTTCGGCTTCTTTGTATTGCTCAAATGACAAAGCCCAATTTAAATCGTCACCAAGTTTATCCTTCCATGAAACTTGACGTTTACCGTTGTAGGATTTGTAATAATTGAGAAGTTCTTGCTTTGAAACCTGTGTTGTTCCATTGCCGCCAATTTTTTTTATCAGCCCATATTGAATCAGATAAGAAATATTAGAAGTTGTTACTGTTTTACCAAGATATTCTGTAGCCCATTCGCTTGCTTGTTTTATCCCAATTAGCTCGTCTTTTAAACTTTCTAAATTATTTTGAACAGATGATTTCTTTTCCTCAACAACGCAGTGAGTTTGGGGGTTTTCGGTATGGTTATTATCGGAGAGAAGTTTGTAGGTTCTATAATTAAGGCGTTCAATCGTTATTATATTGTCTTTCATAAGTTCATTTGAATTTATGAAATCTTTTACCCAGGCTCTTTCTCTGAATAACCATCTGGGTTTGCCTTTTGCATTGGTGGGAATGTCGGTTTGTATCGATTGCGG
Organism: Planctomycetota bacterium; assembly: GCA_026386835.1. Taxonomy (GTDB): domain Bacteria; phylum Planctomycetota; class Phycisphaerae; order Sedimentisphaerales; family Anaerobacaceae; genus JAPLMV01. The sequence goes on from JAPLMV010000017.1 coordinate 23,014, forward strand.
CAGACCTTGCGCCTTAATGGTAATCGGTACGCCTAAACCCTTTTTCTTAGATGAGCCGCCGAAGGCATCCGGTGGGAAGAAACTCTTGCCGCAGGAACTTATATTTAAATTGCCGTATTTGTGGGCGGCAGCAGTTAATTGTATCACCCGTGAATCCATTCTGTTTTTTTCCTTTTAAAAATTAAAAGTACCGTGTTTCTCTGCCACCTTTTTGCCCGTTTACAACGCCACAACAAAAAGAGCACAAGTAAGAAAGTGCATAAGTGCATAAATTGTAACTGATTCGAGCCTGAATGCAACAAATAGTCTTAAGTGCTTAAGTGCACAAGTGCGTAAGTGATTAGAATGTAACTGATGACATTGGAGTTCCACCTACAAACGGCAGGTGCACCCCGTTTTGATTGATAATTGATTATTGATTATTGACTATGAAAGAATGTTTCAAAGACTTTTTCGTGCAATCGAGCGGATTTATCCCAGGTAAAATCAACTACTGATTATCAAAACAACCCGATAACGATGCTCAACGCAGGCAGAGATAATAACGTGCTGATGACCACAATCGCAGCGGCAAGGGGTCTATCCCCGCCAAGCTGGTCAGCCATTACATAAGATGCCGCAGCGGTCGGACAGGCCAAAAACAGCATCGCAATCCTCATTTCACCCGGGCCTGGAGCAATCAGTTGTGCTGCCAAAAACCCGATAACAGGCGCCACAGCCACTTTAATTACCGAGGATGTGACGGCGTACATTATTCTGCCGGCCACCTTTTCCTGTACCAGCGTACCCCCGATACACAAAAGTGCAAGAGGCAGGGCCATCTGCGATATTGCTTTGAAGGTATATCCGATTGCCGCGGGCAGATGTGAAAAAACAGACGAGTAGATGATGCCAAAAACGCATGCAAGAAGAAGTGGGTTTGTAATTATTTGCCGAAACACCTTGCCAGGCACATCCCGGCCGATTTTATGCCGGCTGGCAAGAAGCACTATTACGGCGCAGATGTTGTAAA
>JAPLMV010000241.1 GCA_026386835.1 Planctomycetota bacterium
ATGCCAAATTTTATACCACCGACAGCAGAAATTTAGCGATTGATGGTTGCGAAACATGGCTTTATAATAAGCTACCAATGTGCCTTTCCTGGGCTTAAAGATGCGAAGTAATAAACTAAAAATATATACGGTGACACAGATTAATCGGCTGGTCAAGGCAGCCATAGAAGAGATTCTGCCGCCAAAGATGGTGGTCAGCGGTGAAATCAGCAACTGGAAACGCCATTCAAGCGGACACTGTTATTTTTCGCTCAAAGACCAGGACTCAATTCTGCCCTGTACTATGTGGGCAAGCGATTTCAAGTCCGTCAAGTTCTCGCCCGAAAATGGTATGGCGGTTCTGGCAACAGGCCGCATCGATGTTTACCCGCCGCAGGGTAAATACCAGCTATACGTGGATAAGCTTGAACCGGCAGGCATCGGTGCGCTACAGCTTGCCTTCGAGCAAATGGTCAGACGGCTTGAGGCGGAAGGGCTTTTTGAACAGATGCACAAAAAACCTCTGCCCCCCTACCCACAAAGAATCGGCATATTGACAAGCCAATCAGGTGCTGCGGTTGATGATATTAAAAAAAGCATCTGGGACCGCTGGCCATGTGCCAAACTTTTTCTGTATCCTGTGCCGGTACAGGGTGAAGACGCCGCGGAAAAAATCGCAGCGGCATTACGGGATGTAAACGGACGTAACCACAAACTTAAAATTGATGTCCTGATTGTCGGCAGAGGCGGCGGGGCACTCGAAGATTTATGGGCGTTCAACGAAGAGGTTTTGGCCCGTGCAATTTATAATTCAAAAATTCCCGTCATAAGCGCCGTCGGCCACGAAATGGATACCACGATTGCGGATTTGGTAGCCGATGCGAGGGCATCGACGCCGACAAAGGCAGGCGTTACAGCAGTGCCTGATATGCTGGAAGTTTTAGGACAATTGGCTCATTTCGAGGAAAACTTACGTTCCAAAGCACAATGGAAACTTGAATTGTGCTGCGAAAATCTGAATACGTTCCTGGCAGGTGCCATCTTTAAAAATCCCCTTTTGCCCGTTCAGAACAGGCAACAGCAACTCGATGAACTTTGTGCAAAATTAACCGATTTGATAAAGGAAACGCTTGCTGCGGTTCGAAATAAGCTTCACGCAGGTTATGTCCAGATAGTAAAAATCGAGCCGCATCGGCTTTTAGGAAAAAAAACAGTTGAGTTGAGCGATTTAAAAAATCGAACAGATACAGCGATAAGAACGATTATCAACAGGCTTCAGATACAGCTTACCGCACAGGCCAATCACCTGGTGGGGCTGAATCCAAAGGCTGTTTTGACTCGCGGATACAGCATTACCAAAAACAAAAGTACCGGCTTATTAGTAAGATGCCTGGACGACGTACAGCCTGCGGATTTGCTTATTACCGAGCTTGCGGGCGAAAATTTGATTGAAAGTGAAGTCAAAACAAAGCAAAATATAACGGTCAGAAATCAGGATTAAATTTATGGCAAAAAATAATGAAAATGACGTAAGTAAACTGAGCTTTGAGGACACAATCAAAGAGCTTACAGGTATCGTAAGTAAAATAGAACAGGGACAGATTTCACTGGAAAACAGCATCCAGCAATATGAAAGAGGCATGACACTGATTAAGCACTGCAGACAGATATTATCCAAAGCTGAGGAGCGGATTGTGAAAATATCTGAAGAAAACCAGACAGAAAACAGCAGGAAAAAAACAGAATAATATTCGAAATTAGCAACCAAAATACGCGAGCGTGGCGGAACTGGCAGACGCGCAAGGTTTAGGTCCTTGTATCCTTATGGATGTGTGGGTTCGACTCCCTCCGCTCGCATTTACTTATAACTTAAAGACTATTTTCAGTCCCATTGAAACTTTTCGCTTTGGCTCAGCAGTTCTCCAACGCGAGATTTCACCGCATCCTTTTTGAATTTTTGGTCTTTCCACTTTTCAACGGTTGACTCGCTTTTTTTGACATCTTCCTTGAGTTTTTCCAGCCGCTTAAGCAGCATCTCATACTCTATTTGTTTCCGCTTTACAACAAAATCGAACCTGCTGCTGACTACTTTTTCAAGCTCTCCGCTCAACTGCTTCTTTTCTTTTTCTGTCGCAGCGTCTTTGATTTTACCAAGCAGTTTATCCTGCTCCTTGCGAAGCTGCAGGTCACTTTTCAGCACCTCGGCTAATTGCGGATTATCCTTTTCTGCTTCTTCAATCTTGCCGTATGACCGCATACTGTGCATCAATTGCTTGAAATAAAGCTCCGGATTTTTCTTCTTAAGTTCCCCTAATTTCCTGGCATCATCGGGATAATTCTTTTCCAGCCACTTCAAATGGTCTGCCTCCCTCTCCCGCATCCACATCCCCTTTTCTTGCCCCATTTGCGATTCCCTCGGCGGCTTTTGTCCTGCATGTTCCCTGATTTTTTTGCCAAATTGCTCACGGATTGTCTCTCGAAGCTCCTGTTTGAATTTTTCAGGGTCGTCCTTTCGCAGTTGTGTCAGTTTTTGTGCCTGTTGGGGATTATTTTCCTCAAGCCATTCCATTGACTGTACGACTTTTTCATCAGTCAGTTCCAAAGGCCTGTTTGGCTCGGCCGGCCCATCTTCAACCCAGACGTTGTTGGCATCATCTTTTTCCGCTCCCCGGCAGGGGGATTGTGCAGCAAGAAGCATTATCGCCGCAGCAAGTGAAACCAAAATAACTTTCCATCCTGTCTTCATTTTTCCTATCCTTTCCAAAAATCGCTGTCCATTTCCGTCAAATCAGACTCCAGCTCAGTTACTTCTTTGTCAGATACGCCGTTTTCACATGATTTTAATGATAACGCATCTCTCTCAACTTGTTCGATCCTCGCCGTAAAAATCGCCCACTCCGCATCCTCAGCAGCACCGTCAACGCTTTCCCAGACGGCCTGGGGTGTTATTGAGGCAATGGACTTCTGGTTAAATAATTTTACGCTTATAGCCGCCAAAATAATAAACGCCGCAGCAACCGCCGAAACCCTGTAAACCGCCCATTTGAATGTATTGGCCTTTTTCTTCGACAATGCCTTTGCTATCTTTCCTTTGATATCCGCTAAAAGTAC
>JAPLMV010000276.1 GCA_026386835.1 Planctomycetota bacterium
AAGCTGCTGCGATATCACCTGTGTCGATTGCCCTTCCCGTTAACCAGGAAAAAACCTTTACAATACCCAGCAGCACCACCGGCAGCACTGAAACTCGAAAAAACCATTTTAGCCGAAATGGATTCACCGCCAGGTTTTTTCGTCTAAGGGATTGGTCCCAAAGCAGCGTGAATAATGCGTAGGCAAAAAAATGAAACGTGGTATAGACCGCCGGCATCACTTCTGTCAGATTCGTTTTTGCGACGGTTGTGGCGGCAAAGATTACCGCCGGCGTTGCGATAAGTGAGGCCGGCAGAAAATCAAGTACTGTCAGCAAAACAAGTCCCGCGAAAGCCCCCGTCAAATTTGCAAAAAAATCCATCATATCAGGCTGGCGACCTACATATATCTGAAGCCATTCATCCAGCAGGCCATACACAACTGCTGCAGCTATTATCCACCACACAGCAGGTTTCTTCCAGTTGACTTTTTTGGCAGGGCTTACGGCAAGCCACAGCAAAAAAACCAAAACCATAAATGCAAGTATGTGAAGAGTCTTGTCTGAAACATGTGCCTGCTGAACCGACTGTGGAATGCGGATGTGCGTAAGTACGAAAATTGCAGGCCAATAGATTATTAGTGGAATTATATTCAGCTTATTTCGCACTGAAAAAGTCCTGACTAAAGGATATAACAGCGTTTAGTTTCATATATTCTTCCATATCATTTATTTAATTTTAACACAGATTGCTTTGAGTGTATAATATAAACAAGTTGTAATTTGTTGCACTGGAAACGTTTAATTAAAGAGGTATAAAAATGGCTCGGTGGAAAATCCTGGCAATAATTTTAGTTTTTTTTGCAGCTATTAGCACGGGTGAGCATAAAACTCGTGATTCTATGCTCAAAACGATTCAGCTTCCCGAACCGAAACTGACAGGCCCGATGAGTCTGGAGCAGGCGATGGCTTGCCGTCGAAGCATTCGGGAATTTGCAAATAAGCCGCTTGGCTTTGTGCAGATTGGTCAATTGGCCTGGGCAGGGCAGGGTATAACCGATAAGCAAAAAGGTCTTCGAACGGCGCCATCGGCGGGGGCGATTTATCCGATAACTCTGTATTTTGCCACACCCGAAGGACTGTTTGTTTATGAGCCGGACAAACACATCTTGCAGATGGTCTCCGCCGATGATATCAGAGAGAATCTGTCGATAGCGGCACAAAAACAGCAGCAGGTCGCCCTGGCCGGCTGCGACATTATTATCGCGGGAGACTTAAAAAAGGTTACGGCCAAATACGGCGATAATGCGAGAAAATTTATAACCCTTGAAGCAGGCCACATCGCTCAGAATATCGAGCTGCAGGCGGTAAGTATTGACCTTGGAGCAGTGCCGGTGGGCAGCTTTGACCTGAATCAGGTTCGCAGGCTCTGTAAGCTGCCGATGACACTTGAGCCGCTTTATATAATCTGTGTCGGTTACCCTGCTGCAAAAGGCGATGGACAAAAGGAGACACGTGATATGACAAAGAAAAAGAAGGAAGTGTTGGTTGTCGCAATTGAAAATTTCCGTGATGAAGAACTTTTCGAGACAAAACTGGAACTGGAACGGGCCGGCGGAGAGACCTTTTTGG
>JAPLMV010000153.1 GCA_026386835.1 Planctomycetota bacterium
ATCTTTGTATCTTTTCGCAAGGTCGTCCATCCGTGCTCGCTTGTCATCGACCTCAAAGTTTAGCTCCCCGCTGTTAATGTATCTTCGCAAAGGCTTAATCATCTCGCTGACAGGCACTTTCGAATCGCTGACCATATTCAAAACATGCGTAAGAGTAATCAGCCCTGAATCGGCATAGTAATTGTCGCGATAGTAGAAATGCCCCGACAGTTCTCCTCCGAAAACGGCGTGCGAATCACGCAGGGCTTTTTTCATAAAGGCATGCCCCACGCGTTCTCTTCGCGGCGTTCCGCCATATTTTAAGACCTCCTCTGAAACCACCAGCGAGCTTCGCAAATCATAAACAATCGTTGATTTTGGCTGCCTGTACAGAAAATAGGGCACCAGCAGGGCGGTCAGCAAATCGCACCCGATACTATTGCACTTTTCGTCAACCATAATCAGCCGGTCGGCATCACCGTCAAAGCAAATTCCGAAATCGCATTTTTTATCTTTGATGGCGGCCTTGAGTTCCTTGAGATTTTCCTCAATCAACGGGTTCGGCTCGTGCTTAAACGTGCCTTTGTGTTCAAAGTTAATGCTGATTATCTCTATTGGCAATCGGCTGAAAATTGCAGGCACCATTTTCCCTGCCATTCCGTTTGAGGCATCGATAGCGACTTTCAGTTTTCGCAAGCCGGACTTTAAGAATTTCAGCACATGATTTCTGTATTCGTCCGTCAAATCACGTTTTTCTATTGACCCTGCCGCTATCCCCTTGGTATGAAGCAGTGCCATAGCGATGTGCTCTATATCTTTTAATCCGGTATCGGCGCCAACTGGCTTTGCGCCAATCCCAGACACCTTGAACCCGTTATACTTGGCAGGATTATGCGATGCCGTTACCTGCACGCCGCCACACGTCCCAAGATGATTTATCGCAAAATACATTTGCGGCGTATCTATCATCCCTATATCAATGACATTTGCGCCAGTCGAGTTCATCCCTTCTGTCAAAGACTTTACCAGGCTTTCGCTGTGACTTCGCATATCCCGTCCGACGCACACGCACTGCGCATTGGCCTGTCCTCGCTGATAGCCGCTCAACTGTGCTCGCAGGAATTGCGCCGCGGCGTAGCCTATTTTCCATGCCGCATCTTCATTAACATGGTCGGGATAAACGCCTCTTATATCGTATGCCTTGAAAATCGTAGAATCCATTTTTATGCTTCCTTAATTATCCATAATCATTTGCAGCAATTTTGCACTTTAAACTTTAACTTTTAAACTTTCAAACTGGCCATCGACCATTTTGAGTATATACCCCCTTTACCCCTTATGTCAACTGCCAAGAAAGTTCCTGAATCCAAAAGCCCTGCGGTTTATCCGCGGGGTTAATAAAATATGTATGTCGCTTTCCTCATCAGTTTACTAAACTTTTTATATTTGGTGTCAAATAAGGTTGTACATTAGTTTAGAATTTTTATTGCAAAAACACCGGATAGCTGATAACTTTATTTGAGCAGTAGATAGTTGAACAGTAGACCGCAGGTTCGCATTTTCACTTGTTCTATTGTTCAAATGCTCACCTGCTCTATTTTTTGCCCCTGCAAAAAATGGCGGCGTACCCAAGTGGCCTAAGGGGACGGTTTGCAAAACCGTTATTCGTGGGTTCGAATCCCACCGCCGCCTGTGTTTTCTTATTGCCAAGGTGGGTGTTTTCTACTTTGTCTGTTTGCTCTTGATAACGCAGCTTGTTCTTGAGAGAGGAAATTTCTTCTTCGAGTTTGTTAGAGCATTTTAAGTTTTGGTGTATTGATATCCACAGGATTCAAACCATCTTTTTGCATCACTTGTAGTAACGGCTTCAAGTGCTTTAGCAATAGCATTTATCAGTGCTTTTTCTGTCCGCTGTACGCTACCTATACGAGATACCAACCACGAGATACTCTTTTCTGCTTATGCCTTACGCTCTTGTGCCCTTGTGCACTTTCTTTACCCTCC
>JAPLMV010000244.1 GCA_026386835.1 Planctomycetota bacterium
TGCGTTTGTGGCAAGTTTTATTTCGATATTGGCGCTGGATTATGCGCTGGCTGTGATTTCTAATGCAATTTATTATACGTTCTGTCCTTTAAAGGGTCTGGTGTAGAAGCGAAAAGCTTAGAGCTAAAAATGTAAAAGTAAGGAAAAAGTGAAAAAGTAAGAAATGGAAACTGTCGGGCAGAATAATCAGGCGGATGCTAATTCGCAAGAGATAATCGTTCTTAAGAACATGACCAAGAAGTTCGGGAAGAACGTCGTTTTGGATAATATCTCTCTTTCGATAGAGAAGGGCAAGACCACCGTGATAATCGGGCCCAGCGGATGCGGCAAGACGGTTTTGATAAAGCATATGATAGTTCTGCTGCGGCCAAGTTCGGGCGAGGTTTATTTCAAGGGTCAGCGGATAGACAATCTGGAGGAACATGAGCTTAACACGATACGCACGCATTACGGATTTCTTTTTCAGGGCGGGGCACTGTTCGACAGCCTGACGGTTACGGAGAATATAATGTTTCCGGTCAGGCAGCACTATAAGGTGACAAACCATACCGGCGTTGATGAGCTTGTAAAGTCCAAGCTGGCAATGGTGGGGCTGGACGGTTTTCAAAATTATTTTCCGGCAAAACTTTCCGGCGGCCAGAAGAAAAGGGTGGCGCTGGCAAGGGCAATTGCGCTCAATCCCGATGTGATTCTTTATGACGAGCCGACAACTGGGCTTGACCCGATTCGTTCGGATGTGATTAATGAGCTTATTTTAAAGCTGCAAAAAAGTCTCGGTCTGACCAGCGTGGTTGTGACGCACGATATAACAAGTGCGTACAAGATAGCAGACCGCATTATAATGCTGCATGAGGGGAAGATTATCGCAGACGGCAATACGGACTATATACGCAATCATCCGCATCCGATTATTCAGCAGTTTATCAAGGGCGAGGTCAGCGAAGACGACCTTGCAGTGCTGCGAATGGACGGAAATATTTTCAAGTCGCAGTTCCTGCCCAGCGATTTTCAGGGGTAACGGAAGTGTCCGATAGCAATTCCGAAAGAATAGCCGCCGATTTATCAAAGATTGTGCGGGGCGATGTTTTTGCTGATATACTGCACAGGTCGGCGTACAGTACCGATGCGAGCATTTATCAGATAGTACCGCTCTGCGTTGTATCGCCTCGCGATGCCGGTGATGTAGTTGCGGTTGTAAAATATGCCTCCGCCAACAGGATACCGGTTGTGGCACGGGGAGCGGGAAGCGGGCTGGCAGGGGAGGCGCTGTCGAGCGGCATCGTGTTTGATATGATGCGGTATATGAACCGCCTTATCAGCGTCAGCGAGGATGGCGGGGCTGCAGTTTGTGAGCCGGCAGTGGTACTGGATGATTTGAATAATTGTCTGGCTGGTTACGGCAGGAAAATCGGCCCCGACCCATCGAGCAGCAACAGGGCAACAATCGGCGGGATTGTTGCCAATAATTCCACCGGCGCACATTCGCTGCAATACGGACATATAGCGGATTATGTCGAGAGCGTCGAGGCTGTTTTGGCGGACGGCAGCGTAGTTGAATTCAGGAATGATTTCGAACCAACAGATTCAAATGACGGCAAAGCTGTTTTTGTTGCCCAAAAGTGCATATCCATTCTTTCGGGCAAAGAGGCGGTTATCGCAAAGTCAATGCCGCTAACAAAAAGGAATCGCTGCGGCTACACGATAGCTGGTATCTGTCACGAGGGGAAAATAGATTTGGCGAAATTAATGGCTGGGTCGGAGGGGACGCTGGCAATTTTTACGAGGATTGCACTTCGTACAGTTGCGGTGCCGGCGGCGAAGGGTTTGCTTCAGCTTGAGTTTGATTCGCTAACGAAAATGGCAAAAGCGGTGCCGATAATTGTCGATAGCGGCGTTTCGGCGTGCGAGCTGATGGACAGAAATGTGATAAATATGGCAATTGAATCTTTTCCGCAATATAGGGACATTCTGCCCCGTGATGTGGCTGCGGTTCTTCTGGTTGAGCATACGGGGCAGTCGCAGGAGCAAGTTGCGGAGAAAATAAAAAAGACGGATTTTGCAGTGGGGGCAATGGCCGGAGGCAGGAGGATTTTTTTTGATGCCGGTGAGCAGAAGCGGCTGTGGAAGTCACGCAAGGATGCGGTGCCTCTGCTTTTCAGGAAGAAAAGCAGGAAGCGTCCGGTAGAGTTTATAGAGGATACATCTGTTGATAATGCCAGGCTTGCGGAATACCTTTTTGGTCTGGAAAAAATTAAAAAGAAGTACGATATAACGCTATCTTTTTATGGTCATGCCGGCGATGGTGAGCTGCATATCAGACCGAACCTTGATTTGGCTGAGCAGACGGATTTAGAGAAGATGCGGTCAATTGCAAATGAGGTATTTGAACTGGTCTGGTCGCTGGGCGGGTCAATCAGCGGCGAGCATGCAGACGGGCTGCTCAGGGCGGCGTTTATCAGGCGCCAGTACGGCGATGAGGTTTATGAATTGCTGCAGGGGATAAAAAATGTGTTCGACCCGGACGGTCTTATGAATCCGGGTAAAATCATCAACAGCGATCCTGATATTATGGTGAAAAATCTGCGTGCGGAACACAGATTGCAGCCGGAAAAACTTAAGACGGATTTGTTTTTTGAGAAAAATGAGCTTGAACTGGAGCTTGAGCAGTGCAGCGGGTGCGGGCTTTGCCTGAGCAGGGAGTCGGATTTGCGGATGTGTCCTGTGTTTCGTGCGATGGGTGAGGAGCTTGGCAGTTCGCGGGCAAGAGCGAATATCCTTCGTTTCTGGGCGACGGGGGAATTGAGGGATGAGGATTTTGAATCGGAGCAGTTCAGAGATTTTTTGAGTACATGTATTAACTGCAAGGCGTGTCTGATGCAGTGTCCGTCGGGAGTGGATGTTTCAAAATTAGTAATTGCGGCAAGGGCACAGCTTGCAAAGCGAAAGGGGTTGAAGACGGCACAATTGATGTTAAGCAGAAATCGCTATATAGGTATATTAAGCAGTTCGTTTTCGCCTGTTTCGAATTTTGTGATGGGGCTGGGAATTACGAAATGGTTTTTGGATAAACTGGCGGCACTTGACCGCCGCAGAAATATGCCGAAATTTGGGTGGGGGTCGTTTTTGACCAAAGGGCGAAGGTATCTTGCGGCACAGGAGCCGCTGAAAAATCCGATAGACAAGGTCGCATATTTTATTGATACGTATGCAAATTTTAACGACCATGAACTGGGGTTTGCGGTAATTAAGGTTCTGCGTCACAATAATATTGAAGTGATTTTGCCTAAGCAAAGGCCTGCGCCGCTGCCTGCGATTGTATACGGCGATACGAAATTGTCGCGAAAGGATTTGCAGTATAGCGTCAGCGGACTTGCCATGGCAGTAAGGGATGGATATAAGGTCATCTGCTCTGAGCCCAGTGCCGCCTTGTGTTTAAGGCAGGAGTTGAGGCATTTTGTTTCGGGCGAGGATGCGAAACTTGTTTCGGAAAACACTTTTGAGCTGATGAGCTATCTGCTGGATTTATATAAGCATGGCAAACTAAAACCATGTCAAACCACAAGCCGCGAATCACCAGTCACCAGCCGTGAATATTTTTACCATACGCCGTGCCATTTGTCTGCCTGCTGCGGAGAAGGGGTAAGTATCGAACTTTTGAATAAGCTTTGCGGTATCGAGGCAAAGGATTTAAGGGGCGGCTGCTGCGGACTTGCAGGTACGTTCGGGATGCA
>JAPLMV010000174.1 GCA_026386835.1 Planctomycetota bacterium
GCGTTCCATTTCCGTAACTTCTTCAGGCCGTTCGTCAATCAGGAGAACTATCAGCCTTACTTCAGGACAATTGGTGCTGATGGCGTTTGCCATTTTTTGAAGCAGAATCGTTTTGCCTGTTCGCGGCGGTGCAACGATAAGGCCTCTCTGACCCTTGCCCACGGGTGTTACTAAATCGATTATCCTCATATTCAGCTCGTCAGGCGTTGTTTCGAGTATAATCCGTTTTTCCGGATGAAGCGGTGTCAAATCGCTGAATACCACCTTATCCGAAAGCTTGTCAGGGTCCTCGAAGTAAATCGCCTCGACGCGCAGCAGGGCGAAATATTTTTCAGAATCCTTCGGAGGCCGGATTTGGCCGGATACTATGTTGCCTGTTCGCAGCCCAAATCGCCTTATCTGAGACGGCGACACATAAATATCGTCCGGCGACGACAGGTAGTTATAACTGGTGTTCCGGAGAAAGCCATAACCGTCCGGCAGCACTTCCAGTACACCTTCGCCATAAAGAAGCCCGTTCTGGCGGATACGCTCCTTGAGAATCCTGAAAATCAAATCCTGCTTCTTAAGGGCGGTGTATTCCTTGATATTCTCTTTCTTGGCAATAGCATGAAGTTCAGCGACAGCCAGTTTCTGCAGGTCTGTCAGATACAGGTCGCCTTTTTTAACCCGCTCATATTTGGCATGGGTGGATTCTGCGTCTTCGATTTTCCTGTCCTGGCTGACTTCCACTCCATTCTCGGCCTGGACATTATTAGCAGTATCCTCGACCAAAGCAGGGGCAGAAGCTGGTTCTTCCTGCGGCTGCTGGACATCAGATGTCTGCTCTACTTGTTGTTCGGCGGCAGGCTGTTCTTCAATAAAAGCCTTTTCCTTCGCGGATTTACGTCCTTTTGATGTTGCGGCCTTGTTTGTTTTTGCGCTGGCCTTAGCCATAATTACTCCTTCTTTTTCTTTCAGTACCTAATGGATTATTAAATGCGTTTCCAAAAAGGAACTTAAAGGGTTTGATTTTTGGATCAGTAGAGATAAATCTAAAATATATCAAAAACGGGTTTTTCCTGACACACTTACTCTAAACTGCAAAACCCCGTTTTCACCTAATTACTCATAATCTCAGTGAATACATTCGCGACTTGCCTGACCAAAGCCAGGAAGTCAGAATTGTTATCAATGGTATTATCGGTGATGTTTTTCTTCTTGTCCAGAGAAATTTGAAAATTTTCTCGAATTTTAAGCTGATTTTTGCTAAAAACCCCTGCTTTTTTTGCCCTTTCCGCCCGTATTTTCGGGTTACAGTCCACAAAAACCAGCTTATCACACAATTTTTCCCATCCCACTTCCACCAATAAAGGCATATCCAGAACTATCGCTTTTACCGCCGGCTCATCTTTGTACCGCGCTATAAGCTCCTCGGCACGAGCCAGGACAAGGGGGTGGATTATGCTATTAAGCAGGGAAAGCTTGTTGCCATCGCTAAAAACAATATCGGCTAATTTCTTGCGGTCGATTTTGCCAGCAGAATCGAGGATGCCGTCGCCAAATGAAGCTGCTATTTGTTTTTTTATCGGCTCCTGTTCAAAAAATTCACGGACAATTCTGTCGGCATCGATTGCCTTGCAGCCCAGTTTAACAAATTCACCGGTAACGGTGCTTTTGCCTGAGCCGATACCGCCCAAAATCCCAATTATTGGCTTTTTCGATAGCTTGTCCACACCCGAAGTGTAAGCCCTGTGCCCTGAGCAGTCAAGGGGAGTTGGCTGAAAAAGAAAGAAAATCCGCCGAGGACACGGAGAGGCAAAAGTGCATAAGTACATAAGGCAAAAGTAAAGAGAGTTTTAATAACAGATGGGTGTAATTAAGGGATGTAAATAATAAGACCTGATATATCCAGTAATAATTAACTGCCCCCTGTTTTCCGACATCCTCCCGGTTTCTCCTTTAAAGCTCCGACGGTGAGTGTACCACAAAAATATTTGCTATTAGTCGCGTTGTATCTGATTAGCTTTAATTCAAAGCCTGCTCTGCGGACTTCGCCGAGAATATCTTTCCAATGGCTGATATAACGGGTTGGTAGATAGTATTTGCCGTCGAACTTAACTAATCTGCCATAGCTTTTGTCTTCAAATGGAACGTAAATTACTTTCTTAACAATTCTATGGCCCTTACAGGCTTCATAAAATCTTTTTTTATCCATTGGCCCGCACATGGTTAGCAGCACAAAAAGCCCGTCATCTTTCAAAATCTTAAACACGTTATCTAAATACGCCCTTCTATCCTTGGTTTCGGTAATACAGTGTAAGCATAGGCCATCTATTACCAAGTCAAACTTGCCAAGGTGCCTGGTATTTAAGTTGCAAACATCACCCTGCAAAAACTTGATGTCAAGGCCTTTCGATTGTTCCTTTGCCATAGCAATAGCTGTTTTGCTGACATCGATGCCAAAACCGCTGAATCCTCTTTTGCAAACCCGTCTTAATATAGGGCCTGTGCCGCAGCCCAACTCGATTGCCCTGCCGCTTTTAGGAGCCCATGGCTGGGAAAGAACATCTTTTAAGAAGCTATTCGTTTCAGGGTGGCATGACTTGCCACTTGTTCCGCTTCCCTTCTGTCCCCAGACAAGAATACCTTCCTTCCTCATCCGCCGATACGCAATTTCATGACCTTCGTATGGTTTTTTAATTTTAGTTTTTTTCATAAATGGAGTTTTGTAGCCGACAATTCTCGACATATTGTTATGGTAACTAATCCTGCCGGTTTGTACAAAATAAAAATGGTGGGGAAGAAGAGTGTTTTGATGGACCCCGGGTGCGTGAGAAATAATGCCGCCGACCACAGGGGTCGGGGCTAACCAATAAGGAATTGAGGATTATTTTTATAACCCGCCGACATAAAGTCGGGGGCTTTCGGAGGGGCAAAGAAAAACAGCGTGGGGTAAAGACCCCACCCTACGAAACTTTTTTGTTTACTGCTCACTTATGGGCGTGTTGCCCAAATGGTGTTTTGCACATTTTGCGTCCTTTGGAGACGAGGTAGGCGGCTTCGCCGCCGTTTTTTCAGCGGATTCCTCACATTCGTTCGGAATGACGTGGCTACGCCACGTAAAAATATGTTTGGACAACACGCCCTTATGTTTGCGGCTCTGTTCACAATATAGAAGGGTGTGCTACGTTATCCATCCACCCGTTCGACACTTTATATGGGAAATCCGCGTTTTATGGACAGTGGGGCTGCAGATTAGGATGATTTACTATTTACTAACGACAAATTACTATTGCAAAAATGGGGAAAAAAAGTTAAAAACAGCTTGCAAGACAGCCGATAACATTTATAATCAAAGCAGTCAGGCGGATAAAAGATGCGGGTGTAGCTCAGTGGTAGAGCGTCACGTTGCCAACGTGAATGTCGTGAGTTCGAGCCTCATCACCCGCTGTTGTAAAGAGCACAAGAGCATAAGTTTTGTGCAGTGAAATAGTGTCGGCGAGTTACCGGCTAAGCAGTAGTTTGGCGTTGGTCGCCCATACGTTTGAGTCTCGAGGAATCGGGCATGTAAAAACGCGTAAATTGGGCTAAGGGAAACAGTTTCCCTTGAGTCTTTTTTGTTTAATATAGGAATAATAACAATAACCACCAAGACTAATTATCAGGAGCACCATAATGGGTGAAGCAGAAAAAGAATCCACGACAGCAAAGAACACAGTAACAATCGAAGATGCAGGTCCATGCAAGAAAAAGGTTACGGTCGAGATACCTGAGGAGACGGTAAAGAAGGCGACTGATGCTCAGTATGAAACACTGCGGAAGGATGCCCTGGTGCCTGGCTTTAGAAAAGGTAGAGTACCTCGGAGGCTGCTGGAAAAACGATTCGGCAAAGATATGGCAGAGCAAACGAAGCTGAAGCTTCTGGCGGATGCGAGCGATGCGGCTTTGAAGGATAACAAGGTCAAGAGCATTCGCGAGCCTGACGTAGATTATGAGAAGATAGAGATTCCTGGCAGCGGGCCGATGAAGTTTGAATTTGAGGTTGAGGTCAGGCCTGAATTTGAGCTGCCATCGATTGAAGCAATAGCGATAAATAAGCCCAAACTCGCGGTTACCGACGAGCAGGTCAGCGGCGAAATTGATAACCTGCAGAAATGGTCGGGCGTATGGGTGCCGAAAGAAGGCGGTAAGGTAGCGGCGGGCGACCAGGTAATAGCAGATGTGGTTATGAAGACTGAAGGGGTAGAGGAAGAGGAAAAAATCAACAACATGGAGATATTTGCAAGGGCCGGGGGATTTATTGCGGCGGTCCCGGTCGAGAAGCTCGATGAAGTGCTTTCCGGTGCAAAGGCAGGCGATGTGAAAGAGACGAGCGTGGATGTTCCAAAGACGTATTTCAAAGAGGAATACCGCGGGAAAAAGGTAGACATCAAAATCGAGGTTAAGGATATCAAGTCGCTAAGGCCTGCTGAAATAGATGAGAGTTTCCTCAAGCGGTTTGGGGCTGAGAGCGAAGATGACCTTAAGGAAAAGATGCGTGATATGCTGCATGGCAAGCTTGAGCAGCAGGTGAGAGCGGATATGTCCGGGCAGATTTACAAGTATATGCTTGATAATACCAAGTTTGATTTGCCTTTGTCGGTGGTTGCCGACCAGGCGATGACGCTGTTGCAGAGGCAGTATACGAATCTGTTGAGGCAGGGTCTCGGCAAGGAACAGCTTGACGAGCATATGGAGCAGATGCGGGCAGGCAGTGAGGAGCAGGCCAAGGAGCAGTTGAAGACGTTCTTTATAATGGATAAGGTCGCGGAAAAACTGGGCATAGAGGTAACGGATGAGGAGGTGAACGGGCATGTCGCTCAGATGGCGGTTCAGCGGGGTCAGCGGCCTGAACGGCTGCGGGAGGATATGCTGCGGGATGGGACGCTGGCACAATTTAAGCTGGAGGTGCGGGAAGAAAAGTGCATAGCGAAATTGCTGGAAACGGCGAAAATAACGGAGATTGAGCCGGAAAAGAAGGCGCATAGAACACCAAAACATGAGAAAAGTGATAAAACTGAGGCCAAAACTGACAAGAAAACTGCCCCAAAGGCGGAAAAACCAGCAAAAAAAGACGAAAAAAAAGCCGAAGTTGACGAAAAAACGACTAAAAAAAGCAAAAAAACGACCAAAAAGAAAACTGACAAGTAAGATAGTCCGATGGTATTCAAGCCAGCCGAAAAGGCCGGCTTGAAAAGTGGCGATAAAATCCTAAAAATCAACGCTACTTCCACCGAAACCATACAAACGGTTGAAGAAGCGGTAAAGCTCATTAGATGGCCAAAAGGAACCACCGTTACTCTGACGATTTTAAGAGAAGGTTGGGATTCACCCAAGGAATTTTCTATTGTAAGGGATGATATAGCCGTTCCTACCCTTGATTGGGAAATGAAACCCAATAAAATCGCTTACATACATCTTTATGAATTC
>JAPLMV010000068.1 GCA_026386835.1 Planctomycetota bacterium
TTATTCACTATCTCGTCGGTCTCGCCGATAACGTGCCTGCGCTCCGAATGTCCGCAAAGAGTATATGTGCAGCCGATGTCCTTCAACATCGAGGGACTTATCTCGCCGGTAAATGCGCCCTTCTGTTCGTAATAAATATCCTGAGCACAGACGGCAATGCTCCACGAGCTAAGAGCCTGGGCTACCGACTGAAGATAAACAAAAGGCGGACATACCGCTACATCGACGCTGTGGCCTGCAATATCCAATGCCCCTCGGCCAACGTCCTGAGCCAGCGTCACACTGCTGTGACAATCGGTATTCATTTTCCAGTTACCAGCCACAAACGGCTTTCGCATAAAACTTCTCCTGATAAAATAATTAATCATTAATCAAAAAATATTCCGTTATAAAAGTTCTTTCGCTCTCGGGAAACTGCCCAGAATCGAAAGCTGAAAACAATGTTTGCGCGCCTCTTCCAGCCCCTTTACGATGTTTTCATCTTCTCTGTGGCCAAGAAGGTCTGAGAAAAAATAATATTCCCATTCTCTTTTTTTGCTTGGTCTGGATGCAATATTCGTAAGGTTGATACCATACCTCTTAAAAACGTCCAGAACGTCCGCAAGGGCGCCTGCCTTGTGAGCCGTGCTGAACAATATCGATGTCTTGTCCTCGCCGGTTGGTCTTGCATCCTGCCGGCTGATAACCAGAAACCGCGTAACATTGTTGGCGATATCCTCGATGTTCTCACAGACTACTTTGAGACCATAAAGCTCCGCTGCAACGGCTGAACAAATCGCCGCCGATCCCTGCTCTTCAGATGCCATCTGCGCCGCCTTTGCCGTCGAGGCGACAGCTATCGTCTGGGCATCCTTAAATGTGGCGCTTAGCCAGTTGCGGCACTGAGTAAATACTTCCGGCTTGGAATAAATCTTTTCAATCTTTCCCAGCGGACAATTCGCCAGCAAACAATGGTGAATCGCCATCTGAACTTCGGAACATATCTTCACATCAGAATCGACCAGCGCATCGAGCGTCTCGACCACTTCGCCGCCTGTGCTGTTTTCCACCGGCACAATCCCTAAATCGCAGTGTCCCTTGCTGACCTCACCGAAAACGCTCCAGATATCCGCCAGCGGTTCATATTCCACGCTTTGCCCGAACTTGAGCATCGCAGCAGTGTGACTGAAACTTCCGGCAGGTCCGAGATAGCCGATTCGCAACGGCCTTTCTAAAACAAAGGAACCGCTCATCAGCTCACGCCACAGGGCAACTAAGCATTTGTCAGGAAGAGGACCTTTGTTGGCCTTGACTATCTTTTCAAGGATTTCCTTTTCCCTGTCCGGCGAGTAGATGGGTTTGTCGGTCTTATTTTTGAGCTTGCCTATCTCGACTACAACGCGCGCACGTTCGTTTAGCAGCTCTACAAGCTGAAGGTCGAGCCCATCTATTTTTTTGCGCAATTCTTCCAGGCTGCTCATAAACAATATCGCTATTTTCTGAAAACCCTTAAGTTTAACAAAATTTTGCCATTGCGTCAACGAATTTGACTTGTTAGAAACTTAAAAAGACAGTTTTTTTGAAAATTCCATATGATTCCTGTTAAATATTGAGACCAAATCTATGTCCACGATAAAATACACAATATTCGAAACCAAATGGGGCTATTTCGGCCTTGTAAGTATTGAAAACGCACTTATCCGAACCGTTCTGCCTTTAGCCAGCCGTGAAAAGGCAAAAAACCGCCTTTTAAGAAATATCAGTGCCGCCGATTATGACAGCCACCTTTTCAGCCATCTGCAAAAGCAGATAATAGCTTATTTTGAAGGAGGTTATGTCAATTTCGACACGAATACGCCCCTCATGTTGGCTGGTTTTGGCAAATTCGGAGCCTCTATTTTGACTGCCTGCAGGGATATAACATTCGCCCAGACAATAAGTTACCGCCAATTAGCCTGTAAAGCCGGCCATCCGAATGCCGCAAGGGCAGCAGGCAGCATAATGGCCAAAAATCCAATACCCCTGATAATTCCCTGCCACAGGGTATTGCGCAGCGATGGTTCTATGGGCGGCTTTTCCGCTCAGGGTGGCGTAACACTAAAAAAAAGATTGCTAACCCTAGAAAAACAAACAACTTAGCACTTTTACCGTTTGTTTTTGGGGTAGGTTCGCGGGCGGTTTCCCTTGACAATCTAAGCTGAATTTTGTACAATGATACTTTCATAAGTATTTGCAGCGTAGGGGGATAGTATTAAGGGATGGGTGTGAAAAAGGTATCGTTTTTTGCATTTTTAATGGCCTTTCTATTCCTGCAGGCCGCCTGCCTCGCGGGGTACCCCAGGGTTCTGCTCAAAACCAGCGTCGGCGACATAACTATGGAGCTCTATAACGACAAGGCCCCGATAACGGTTGAAAATTTCCTTCAATATGTAAGGACAGACTTTTACACCGACCTTATTTTTCACCGCGTGGAAAATCCGTTTGTTATTCAGAGCGGCGGATACTACTTAGATGGCCACGTCATTTACCGGCAAATCACCAATGCCCCGATTATAAACGAAAGCTATAATAACCTCAGCAACCTGCGAGGCACCGTCGCCATGGCCAGGACAAACGACCCCAATTCGGCTACATCTCAGTTTTATATCAATCTGGCCGACAACAATTCGCTTGATAAAAAATATGCTGCGGACAAATATGGATATTGTGTTTTCGCAAAGATAATCAGCGGTATGGATGTCGTTAATAACATTGCACTGACGCCGGTGATAGACATAAATTATGTATATCCTGACCTTACACATTTTCCGGCAACGCCTATAATAATAAATAATTCAGAACTTCTTACGCCAGGCTACTGGCTTCCAGGCGATATCGGCAATGACGGCATCGTAAACTTCAGGGACTTTGCATACCTTGCTGCCAACTGGAAAAAGACCGGCAATAACCTCTGGGGCGATTTGAATCAGAATAACGCCGTCGATGCAAACGATGTGCATTTATTTCATCAGGGCTGGCTTACAAAAACAG
Source organism: Planctomycetota bacterium (assembly GCA_026386835.1). Classification (GTDB taxonomy): domain Bacteria; phylum Planctomycetota; class Phycisphaerae; order Sedimentisphaerales; family Anaerobacaceae; genus JAPLMV01. The sequence goes on from JAPLMV010000068.1 coordinate 3,010, forward strand.
CCTGGTATAAGCCGATTGAACAGGACTTAAATAACGATGGAATCGTCAACTTCGAGGATTTTGCCTTATTCAGCCGCAACTGGCAGCGGCCGGGTAGAAGGCTTACAGGCAACTTCAATCAGGACATTTATGTCGACCAACTTGACCTGATGTTCTTCGCTGAAAAATGGCTGGCCCACTAATAATCAATCAAAACGCCTTCCGCCCGCGGGGGTCATAAAAATTGTCTTCACTCCGCGATTTTGAACTTTTACTTTTTAATTTTCAACTTCTTTCTCCCCAATTCACTTGCCCAGCAAGTGAAATATTTAGCCCCGTCACCATCGCCGAAGGCGTGTGACGGGGTTGCCTCCTAATAAATCAAATCCTGAATTGTCTTGACGTCCCTATCTGGCATTTTTGCATCACCTCTACCCCTTTAATACTTTTAAACTTTCTCCCACATCTTTGACACACCCTTATTCCCGAATCCCATAGTGACTGTTTTACAGGCCGCTTTTTTCGAATTTCTTCCTGCTGCAACCTCGCATATACCCATCGATTGAGTTTGAAACGCATTTGTGCGTTGTTTTCCGCCGCGACCCCAATTACAAACCGCACATTTCTTAAAATCTCATCGCCGATTTGCTTTATCGTATCCTCCTTCGCCTCCTTTTTCTTTTCCTGTAAAACAATCCTCGGTGCCTTTCTCTGTCTCTTTCTTAATCTTACAATCCCTTTTCGCAGATTATCCCTTATTTTCTTAGGAAACTCATCCCTGTAACGCCCAATATCACTGGTGATATGACTCCTGTAATATCCCCAATGCGATTCTTTCCATGCACTTTTGGGGAAACGCTCCATCACTTTTTTTGTCACTGTCTGATAGTCGGCGAATCCTTTTGTCTGCCGAATGACATCAAAAACCAAATCCTTAATGGTCTTGTAAGCTCTTTCTTTCATTTGCATCCCAATTCTCCCCTAAAATCGCCTAACTTTCAATCAAAACCAACAACGACCATCCTTTTCATCCTGCCATCTCATCCTTCGTAGTATTACGGAGAACGGAAATTCCTTTTTCTTGCTTTATAATCTATTATTTATGAAAAAGCGGTGTTAATCCATACTACAATCCTTCATATTCTTGTTTTTCTGCACGTTTTTTACAGTGTCAATCAGTGTTAATCTGTGTCTAAAATTTCTTGTGTTAATTCGTGAATGAACTCGGCCGGATTTTTGCTATGCCTCAATAATCTGCGTGGACTGTCTCCCGTAAGGGATGGCCAAGCCATTTACGACAAGTCCCCCATAGGTGCGTGGCAGCGTTTTTTACGATTGCCGAAAAACTTTATCAGATACTGATGTCCTCTAAAGATTATCGTGCAGCAATTTGCTCAAAAGACAATGCTGTTCAGAGAGGTAACTGGCGGAATATGAAATCTAAACCGGCTTAGGAAATTTGCAAGGATGCCTTCGAATTAAAAA
>JAPLMV010000107.1 GCA_026386835.1 Planctomycetota bacterium
CGATGGGCGTCAATCTTCTGTCGGCGTTGTCGGCCCGCAGCGACAGCCGGAATTCCGCACGCGATGTAAACATTCGATATGGCTCATCGATGCCTTTGGTCAGCAAATCGTCTATCATCACGCCGATATATGCCTGGTCTCTGCCGAGAATAAGCGGCTCTTTGTTCAGTACCTTTCCTGCGGCGTTTATACCTGCGATGATTCCCTGGCCGGCAGCTTCTTCGTAACCGCTTGTGCCGTTAATCTGGCCTGCGAGAAACAGGCCTGAGATTTTTTTTGTCTCCAGATTTGGACATAGCTGTTCGGGCGGGCAGTAGTCGTATTCGATGGCGTAGGCATAGTGAATAATCTTTGCATTCTCCGTGCCAGGCAGCAGTTTCAGCAATCGCTCCTGGATATCTTTTGGGAGCGAGGTGCTGATGCCGTTACAGTAAATGGTCTTGACTTCTTTCTGTTCCGGCTCAAGAAAAATCTGATGCCGTTTTTTATCAGCGAATCGAACGACTTTAGTTTCAATGCTCGGGCAGTACCTCGGCCCGGTCGAGGTGATTTGTCCCGTGTAAAGCGGCGCCTTGTCGAGGTTGTCCCTGAGCAGCTTGTGAATATTCTCATTGGTGTAGGTTACCCAGCAGGGGATTTGCTTGCGGTCGATTCTGTCGGTGATGAATGAAAACGGGACAGGTTCCTTGTCGCCATACTGGACTTCAAGCTTGTCGAAATCAACGGTGGATGCGTCCAGCCGAGGGGGGGTGCCGGTTTTGAGGCGTCCGAGCTTGAGTCCGATACGCTCAAGTGCTATGGATAATTCTTCGCTTGATGGTTCGCCGAGCCGGCCTCCGCTGGACTGCTCTGTGCCGATGTGCATCAGGCCTCGAAGGAATGTCCCTGTGGTTACAATAATTGTCTGTGTGCGATAAGTTGAGCCGTCCCTGCAGATGACCGCTCTTACTTTGTTATCTTCGACGGTGATATCGGCAGCGGTTGCTTCGATGATGGTAAGGTTTTCAGTTTGCTCGAGTTTTTCCCGCATCCAGACGGAGTATTTGTATTTATCCGCCTGTGCCCGCGGCGATTGAACGGCAGGGCCTTTGGAGATATTTAGTATCCTGAACTGAATGCCCGTTGCGTCAATGGCCAGACCCATAAGGCCGCCGAGTGCATCGACCTCGCGGACAATCTGCCCCTTGGCCAGCCCGCCGATAGCTGGGTTGCAGCTCATCGCTGCAATGGTTTTTTTGCTCATTGTCAGAAGGGCTGTTTTACACCCAATTTTAGCAGCGGCATGTGCTGCCTCGACGCCAGCGTGACCTGCGCCTATGACGACGCAGTCGAAGTCGTTTATTTTCGTATTAGACATATTTAGTTAGTATAGCTTTTTGAATTTTTTAATCAATCGTGATACGCACAAGAATAAGGAAATATTGATGGACAATTGGTATTTATATGGTATAATTACCATACTATCTATGGAGAAAAAAAGAGATTGATATTTACGAAAGCTAAGAAACTTGACAAGAGTTTTGATAATGGCAGGGATATTTCTAAATGCCTGAATATGTCAAAAGCCAGAAGACCCGGACAAGAACAGAAAAGAGTAAATGTAGATTTCCCCCTGTGGATGATACACCTGTTGGATAAAGAGGCTAAGCGTCTGGGCATGCCCAGACAATTCATCATCAAAGTGTGGGTATCTGAACGCATGGAAAAAGTCTCATCTTAAACATCCGATTCCAAAAATAACAAATTACTTGATTTTTCAAACTCTATATGGTATTTTCATAGTGGAGGTAATTAAAAATGAAAAAACGTTATCAGTTGCCTATATTCATAGAAAAAGATGAGGATGGATTTTATGTGGTTGAATGTCCCGTTTTTTCAGGATGCTACAGCCAGGGGAAAACAATGGATGAAGCCCTGAAAAACATTCGAGAGGTAATCGACTTATGTCTCGAAGAGAAAGAAAATAAGGCAGCACTTAAAAATTTTCATCCCCAGGAATTAAGTTTCTGTACATTATCTTATGCCTAAACTACCCGTCATTTCCGGCAACCAAGCCATAAGATGTTTTGGAAAGATTGGTTATCAGGTCGTTCACCAACGAGGCAGCCACGTCCGGATGCACCACAAAAGCGATAGTACCAGACAACCATTAACGATACCCCGCCACAAAACATTAGGTAAAGGTCTTTTGCGCAAATTATTACGTGATGCTCAACTTACCATTGAGGAATTTATAAAGCTGCTCTAACTACGAATCACAATTTACCCCACCTAACTTTTTGCCAGTGCAACTGCCGATGCAATTGCGAAATTTGCGGTATGTGTAATGCTTACGCTGATTTGTTTGATGCCGAGTTTATCGACTAATCTTTTGACCTCGCCGCTGACGGTAACTAACGGCTGACCCGCGGGGTTATTTATTATTTCGATGTCGGTCCATGCGATTTTACCGCGCCAGCCGGTTCCAACCAGCTTCAAAATAGCTTCCTTTGCTGCGAACCTGCCTGCCAGTTTTTCTATCCTGTTTTTATTTGCATCGGCATAAGCCTGCTCAGCGGATGTAAAGACCCTGTCCAAAAAGCGTTTGTCGTGCTCTTTTACCATTTCCTCTATCCGGGGAAAATCAACAAGGT
>JAPLMV010000187.1 GCA_026386835.1 Planctomycetota bacterium
AATTATTTCACTGATGAAATTAAAGAGAAGATAGAAGAATTTGTTTTGGTGACGAAAGAGGATTATCTTGAAATCCTGCGGAAAAACGGTTTTTACTCTCAAACAGTGCAGAAGCATTTATTTTAAAAGGCGGGATAGAAGAAAACCGCCTACAAACGGCAGATGCATCCGTACAATAACGGAAAATGATGTCTTAAAGTTTAATCAGCAGGGCTGATAATTCGCTGATTCTGTGAATGACATAATCAGGTGCGTTATCCGGCTGGGAGGGAAATTCTGTGTGCAGTCCGCTGGGACGGATAATCTGAATTGTTTTCATGCCAAGTTTATTAGGAGCAATGAAATCTTTTTGTACGTTGTCGGCAACATATACGGTATTTTCCGCTTTTATATTTAAGTCATGCAGCAGCTTTTCGAATCCGGCTGGCGATGGTTTCCAGCAGTCTCGGCCGAGCATTTCAGTATAGATTATACACTTAAAATATTTTTCAATTCCAAGCGAGCGGACTTTCAATTGTTGTGCAGGCAAAAAGCCATCGGTCAGCAGTGCCAGGATATATTTGCCGTTAAGTTGTTCGAGGATTTTGCCTGTATCGTCCGGCAACGTTATTTTCGGATGGTGTTCTCGATAAACCTTTACCATATCCCCGATGAGTTTGTTGTCATACCGGATGCCGAGTTTATCAAAAGCTGCATTGAATACCCTTGTGCGGTCGCCATTGGTAAACTGCTGCCAAAATTCATCGAAGATATGTTCAGCGGCGGGGGCATCTGGTAATTTGGCTGCGAAATCTGCTGCGGCTGCAAAACCGCTTTTGCAGTAGTTTATTTCGTCATAAAGCGTGTCATCTAAATCGAAAGCAACGGTCGTTATCATATTAGTCGTTAGTCGCGGCTCGACTGAGCTCGCCAAAGTCTGGTCGTTAGTATATAGTCAATTAACAAAAGATAGGCAAAAGCCTATACATTATACGGCTGTTACGGTATAATACTACGCTTTATAGAGTCGAATGTCGATTAAAAATAGAAGATCCGCTTATGGCAGACTCGAAATTTAAAAATCAGAAATTGACTGGAGATTAGGTATGAAAATTCTTGAGATAATGCGGCCGACCCACTGGACCAAGAATTTATTTGTTTTTGCAGCCATTTTGTTCGGGCGAAAACTCATCGGCTCTTCCAGCGAGGTATTCCTGGTACTGGCAAGTGCGTTTGGGGGCTTTGTGTGTTTTTCTCTTGCGTCGTCGGCCATTTATATATTCAACGACATAATGGACCGCAAAACCGACCTGCTGCATCCTGAAAAAAGTAAAAGACCGATTGCAGCAGGGGCTGTCCCCGTAGTTTCGGCTGTGATTATGTCCATACTATGTGCAGCGGCGGCGATTGTCGGCAGTTTTATGCTTGCCCGGTCATTTGCTGCAATTATTCTGATTTACATTGCGATGATGGTTCTCTATTCGCTGCTGTTGAAAAGAATGATGATACTTGACTGCGTAGTGATATCTATCGGCTTTTGTCTGCGCGCTGTTGCAGGGGCAATTGTCGTCGGAGTGTTTATCTCACAGTGGCTTATTATCTGCACGTTTGCATTGTGCCTGTTCCTGGCTTTCGGCAAACGTCGAAGCGAAATAGCGCAATTGAACGAAAACAGCGAGTCTTTCCGCAGTACACTGGCAGGCTATACGCCGGAACTTCTGGCGCACATGCTCGATGTTACAAGCGGGCTGGCGATTGTCTGCTTCCTGCTTTATACGATGGACAGCAGAACGCTTCGGGTTTTCGGCACAAACAATCTGGTCTATACGACCCCGCTTGTTTTGTACTGCATCTTTCGTTTTAGTGCACTTGTGCAGAGGGGCAGGTGCTCCGGGCCGGTACAGTTTATTTTGAAAGATTTGCCGTTTCAGATTGGTTTTTTGCTCTGGGTTTTGGCATGTGCCGCAATTATTTACGGCAATAAACTTGAAATGAGTCTGGGAGGCATTTGGGCTTACTAAAATGGTCAATAGTCGATAGTATTTGGTGGATAACATTAATGACGAAACAAAGATTGCAGAAAATTTTAGCATCGGCTGGTATTGACTCTCGCCGAAAATGCGAAGAGCTGATATTGCAGGGCGTGGTCCGCGTAAACGGCAGGGTGGTAGATACGCTGCCGGTTTTTGCCGACGCTGAAGAGGACACGATAACGGTCAACGGCAGGCAGGTTCGTTCAGTTCGCAAGGTTTATTTCCTTTTAAATAAGCCCAAAGGAGTGATTTGCACGAATTTTGACCCGCAGGGCAGAACAAAAGCTATCGACCTGATTCCCGCCAGCGAGCGGATTTTTTGCGTAGGTCGGCTTGATATCGACACGGCGGGGCTGATTATCCTCACAAACGACAGCGAACTTGCAAACAGATTAACACATCCACGATACGAATTGCCTAAGACATATATAGCAGTCATCAAAGGTCCAATCGATAGTGCCGCTGCCGAGAAATTAAAGAAGGGCGTCTGGTTTGCCGAGGGCAAAACAAGCAGCGAATCAGTAAGGATATTAAGGAGCGGCGTCAAAGAATCTTTGATTGAGATAATTATTCGACAGGGACTTAGCCGCCAGATATCACGGATGCTTGCCAAAGTGGGACTGTCGTTTAAGTCGCTTAAACGAACACAAATCGGCAAACTCGACGACAAGGGCGTCGGAATTGGAAAATTCAGAACGCTGACCAAATCTGAAATTGCGTACTTAAATAAGGTTACCGCCAGCCGGCAAAAATTAGACAAATGAGCAGCAACGGCCATTTCCTAAAAAAGCGGATAAATGAATGGTGCTGCCGCAGTACCGCCGAGAATCACCAAAAGACCCAGCAGGAATAGTACGATTAGTATTGGCAGCAGCCACCATTTTTTATTGTGCCTGAGAAAAAACCAGAATTCAGCCACCAGCGAGGAACGCTGCTGCTGTGCAAGTTTATTAAATTCGTTGTTTCTATTTTGTTGAGTGTCGTTGGACATTTATTTTCTCCAATCCTGTCAAAACTGATGGAAATAGCGGTCGAGGCGGTCGGGCGGATGGCGCTTAATCCAGTAAGTATCCGTATCCTGTTCGAACCGGCGATTAAGCGGGTCGCGGCCTGCCAGTCGGAACGCAAGTGCTATCGGTGTGATGAGCAGAAAATAAAACAAAGCCAGTACAATAAAGCTGACCGCATAACCGATAGGCGCCGCAGCCAGCGTCATGCCCAGATAAATAAGACGGGTTACTTTTGGCGAAATTAGACTTATAATAAAAATAACCGCGCCGGCGGCAAAAATAATCAAAGCCCATTTAACAGCAATGCCTTTAATTATATAAAGCAGCAAAGATACGATGGCCAGTGCCGCCACGGCGATTTTTCCAAAATCGCTGAGCTCCTTTTGATTTGGGTTCCAGTTTATTTTTATAAGTGACATCAGATTTTCCTTTTAAATTAATCCAGCTGGAATTTTGCCTTGTACCGGTCTATTTCACCCTGTGCCGTCTGCGGTTGTTCTTCCTTGTAGAGCACCTGGTTTTCCATAACAAGAACATCCATATTCGTTGCCATAAAACATCGGTATGCATGTTCGGGCGTGCAGACAATCGGCTCGCCGCGTATATTGAAACTTGTATTGATGATGACCGGGCAGCCGGTCTTTTCCTTGAATTTTGTCAGCAATTGATGCATCTTCGGATGTCGCCGTTTATCTATAGTCTGAATCCTGGCGGAATAATCCACATGCGTTATGGCAGGTACGACACTTCGCCTGACCTTTAATTTATCCAGGCCTTTTAATGCCGCAGGCGGCGTATTTACAGCCAGACGCTTGTCATCACGCAAAGCAGCGACCAGCAGCATATACGGGCTGTCCTCTTCTGGCCGCATCTGGAAATATTTATCAACATCCTCCCGCAGCACACAGGGGGCAAATGGACGGAACGACTCGCGGAATTTGATTTTGAGGTTCATTACCGTCTGCATTTTTTCGCTGCGGGCATCGCCGATGATGCTGCGATTACCCAGCGCCCGCGGTCCAAATTCCGTGCGTCCCTGAAACCAGCCGACAACCTTTTCCTCGCTGATTAAGTCCGCCACATTGTCGAACAGCATGCTGTCTTCAAGCGTGTGATATTTGGCTCCGATGGAATCAAGGTAAGTGCATATCTGCTGGTTATTGTAGGAAGGCCCCAGCAGCGATGCGTGCTGTTTGTCGGTGCCGTCTGTCTTGCGTTCATTGCCGAGCAGTTGATACCACACAAATAAAGCTGCACCAAGTGCACCGCCCGCATCACCTGCTGCCGGCTGAATCCAGATATTATCGAAAGGTCCTTCACGCAATATTTTACCGTTGCCGACGCAGTTAAGTGCAACACCGCCTGCCAGTACAAGATTTTTCATTCCGGTCTGACGATACACATACCTTGCGGCGTTGAGCATCGCCTCTTCGGCAACCATCTGAATGGATGCGGCAATATCCATTTCTCGTTGCGTCAAGGGAGCTTCCGGCCTGCGGGCAGGGCCGCCAAAAAGCTGTTCAAACTTCTTATTGACCATCACCGTCTTATGGCAATAAGGAAAATAGGACATATCTAAGCGAAACGAGCCGTCGTCCTTGAGGTCGATTAGTTTTTCCTTTATCAGGTCATAATATCTCGGCTCACCGTACGGCGCAAGACCCATCAGCTTGTACTCGCCGGAATTTACCTTAAAGCCGGCAAAATATGTAAAAGCCGAGTAAAGCAGACCAAGCGAATGAGGGAAATGTATCACGTGGGTAAGTTCAATTTTATTGCCTTTGCCGGTACCGAAGCTGGCAGTATCCCATTCGCCTACGCCGTCAAGAGTTAATATCGCTGCCTGTTCGAACGGCGAGGGAAAAAATGCGCTTGCGGCGTGCGATTCGTGGTGTTCGGTAAAAACATAGCGGCCTTTATATTTATGCCCGAGTGCTTTATCCATTTCACGTGGCAAATGCAGTTTCTGCCTTAGCCACAGGGGGATGCTAATCAGAAATTGGCCAAAACCAAGCGGCGCAAAGCCCAGGTAGGTTTCGAGAAGCCGTTCGAATTTAAGCAGCGGCTTCTCATAAAAGACCACATAATCAAGCTGTTCAGCGGTGATGCCGCCTTCCTGCAGACAATAAGTTACCGCGTTTTGGGGAAAATCGTAGTCGTGCTTCTTGCGAGTGAAACGCTCCTCCTGAGCGGCGGCGATAATTTCACCGTCACGAACAAGGGCAGCGGCACTGTCATGATAGAAAGCTGAAATTCCTAAAATATTCATAAATCAGAACAGGAATTATATGCTGAAATTGAGGGTTAGCACAACTTGAAATTTGAAGTTTTCAAATTTACAGGTGCACCTGCCATTTGTAGGCGGATTTTTCACGCTGCAAAGGGTTTTTTGCTGTCATTGACTTAAAAATCGCGTTTTAAGTGTTGAATTAGACACTCTATTACATTGCTTGGAAGCCAAGTTCTGTTAGGAAAAACTTGTTATCTTGCTCTCTAACCATACCTTTCTTGATAAGGCTTTCGAAGCCAGACTTCAAATCTTCCGCTCTGAAGCTACTACTATTAGACAATGCTGCCTGAAAAACACCCCAAAGAAGCATCTCACCGGCGCGTACGGCCTTTTTGCTATAAATGTCTAAGATAAAACGTTCACTTTCCTCAACTGTAGGATGTTGTGCCATAACATTAACCTTTCATAAATTTGTTTGGGCTGGATAACAAGTTGTTCACCCTGTAGTGTTGGGGCAATCACCAACAATGGTAATCAATCCCAAATCCTCATACTCCTTAAGTCGCTTGTGGCTCCGCTCAGCGAAGCATCTGGCACGGAGAAAATCAGCACAGCTTACACCAAATACAAGGACAAAAATGGTCTTGTATTTGGGTAGGGGTATAACTAATTAAAAGATTTCACCGTATAAGAACCGCAATAAGGGCAGATATTGGCTGCTTTTGTTTTTGGGTAATGTCCTTTGCCTTGACTAGCACATTGCCCACACCAGATTTGCTTACATTTGTCACATTGTTTCATATATCCGGTAGTATTGCACACCTGACACGTTGCCATAGGGCCACCTTTCAATTGATTTCCCATATTAAACGCTTGGCTACGCAACCAAGCTTTTCAATTCAACTATAACAGCAGCGTTTTCTTTTCAAAAACAGTCCACCGAGGCCGAGCAGCTGTGTTTTATTCCTTAGAAAATATTTAAGTCTAAAATCTCAACCAAGTCTTCCTTATCAATCGCATCGGCGTTCACAGCAATTTGAACGTTGCCGTCTTTACAAGTGTACCACAAATAATATTGGTCTCTTAAAGAAACAGAACCACTTATAAATTGCGTCTTCAGTGGTTTGCCGAATACTTTATGAAAATTCTCTAAGGAAAAAAGCCTTCCCTTACACCAAGAGAGGGAATACTGGTCTTTATACTGGTCAACCAATTTCTTAACTTCTTGTGCTGTTTTGTTCCTTAAAGAACCATCACAGCTTTGTATAAATTCAGCCCATTCTTTTTTCGTGCGTTCACATTTAGCTTCCCGCTCTCTAAGTTCTTGTTGACGTTGATATTCTTGTTGACGCTGATATTCCAGGTCTGGTTCGACTCGAAGTTCATCATGTAGAAGTTCGTCACGTTTTTTATCAATCTTTTCGCCATCTTTTTTGTAATTTGCTAAATAGCCACTGTATGATTCCATCTTGCGCCATTGCTTATAAAGCTTTTTTAGGCTCTTTTCATTGTTAGCATAGATAAGTGCCTCATCTATTGGCAGGTTTCTTTCCCCTGTTGGTGTTTGAACTTTATATGTGATAGCACAACCAGTGAACAATAAAAGAACGATTGATATTATAGTGAACTTTCTCATATTCCGAATTCTTTCCATTTATTGAGTATATCTTCTTTTGAATAGAATCCCTCGTGACGGTATAGCTCTTTACCGCTGGCGTCATAAAAAATCTGAGTTGGGATTATGTTTATCTTGTATTTTTTGGCTTCATCAGGATTTTCCCAGACATCAATAAAGACCACCTGAAACTTGCCTTGATACTCAGTTTTAAGCTCTTTGAGTATCGGTGCCATTATTTTGCAAGGGATGCTTTTGTCGGCGCCCAAATCCACAAGTCGTGGCAAATTAGCCGTCGTCTCTGCACTATTTGGATTTTTCCGATTCTGTGGCTTGCTATCAGTCGTTGCTTCTGAATTTGAACTTGCCGTTGCAACAGGTTCAGAAACCGAAGCTTTATCTTTTTGCTTTAATTTAGAATCTTCACTATCTTCTCCTTTCGCGCCTATAAGACCTTTTTCATAAAGTTCTTCATGCAGTGCTGGGTCAATAGCATGACTACGCAAATAGGTTTCAAGGGAGTTTCTGTTTAGGTTAAATCTGTCCTTATTATACTCCTCTGTAGCCTCATTACATCGCTTGATAAAATTATCCAAATCAACAAACGTATTCGAAAAGGTTGGATGCTTCTTCGCAATTACTGTAAAATCATTACTAAAGGTCACAACACGAAAGAATAAACAGAAGAATATCAGTCCAACTGTGATAACCCCGATAACATACCAGAATTTGCTTTTCTTTCTTTTGCTTTTTAACACAGCTATCGCATCCTCTCTCGTTATGCTTTGGTATTCTTTTTCTTCCATCATTTCACCTTCTTTCAAGGTCTCGCCTTCATATTTGTCTTTTAGTTTGGCCTGTCCACTTAATATCTTATCTCTTGAGAACAAATACCATGGGAAGAAAATAATCCACAATAATAACACTGCTGCAAACACACCACCTCCACCATATACAGTCGAACCTAGAGATGTTTTGTATTTTTTGAACTCAATTTTACGCGCATCGAAACCAGCCCAGATTGATGTTGCGAGAAGCATTATTCCCCCGACAGCAGTAGGTAGCTGTAAAGCTGCGCTAACTACTACCCCGGTAAATAGAATTCCAATACTAATTAAAATGGCGCAATACAATTTGTATATTTCTCCTTCAAAAAACTGTTTATTCGGGATTTCCCATATAACCCTGTATATTCTTCTTGCTCAGCTACACCGCATCGCCTCATTTCCAATAGCTCTGCCACAGGTAGAATATCAAACCTATCTTGAAAAATCAAATACTTTAGCGTTTCCTTCTCAACATCCCCGCACCGAGGCCGAGAAGTAAAAGCGTGGCGGGCTCGGGAACTTAATTAATAAGGCCGTCGGCAGGTAAAGTCAAGGCAAATCGCCAGCTCTTTACCGTTCAACCGTTTTGCCGTCCAACCCCGCAATACGAGATACGAGCGACAAGCGACGAGACACGGCTTCGGCCATTCGCGCAGCTATCCACAACCAAAATCCAAAAAAAATAAAAATTTTTCACAATTTCTTAAATCTTTACCCCACAACAACTTATCTCTTCTCTGCGTTCTCGACGAACTCTGCGGTAAGCATTTTTTTGAGCCAAACGCGCATCTTCGCCCCATTGTAGAGAGACGCTATTTTTCTGCGCCTCGTTCGGAGTTCACGATTCATCGTGTTTCCTATTTGTATGTTCTTTGACAACTGAACAACGAAGCTCAGCCGTGAAATCTGTGCAACCTGTGGCTAAAAATCTTTCAGCCAAAAATATTAAATTATGCAAAACAAACCCAATTTCCAAAACGCCAAAAATGTTTTAACCTTAGTAGATACAAGGAATTACAACAAATTATGAGCTGTGGACTATTATGCAAAACAAACCCAATCAAACCCAATCTCAGTCATGGGCAGGGTCTTTATCCCACCATTTTACTAATAAACGGCAGATGCACCCCGAATTTACCTTGCACTTTTATGCTGCTGTGATATATGCTGTAACGATAGTATGGGAAAAAAAACAGGTAAATGGATTGCCGCCGCTGTAATAATATCTGCCAATATCATCGTATGGCTGCTGCCCAGCGATGTCCGCTATCTTCTCGCCCAGCAAAGAGATATCCTGCTCGGCAGGTATTCCCTTGAACATGTTTCACTTGGCCTGTTCCTGCTGCCCGCAAGTATTCTTGCCCTGTATGTCAACTTCTCAAATAAGCAAAACGAAAAAAAACGCTGGTTTGCGGTTATTGCCCTGACAATCTCCCTGTCCCTTTCAATAATGATGGTGGACATTTTCCTGCGCGTTCTCGGCCAAAAACAATACATCGGCAATAGCTCCCTCTACCACCGTACTCCCGGCACAATGTCTCACAGCATCATAAAGGACACCCCCGAAACATCCTCTGTCTATCCGACAACCGCACCGGGCTACCCCGATATCGAATATACACTTACCGTCGATAAACGCGGCTTTCGTAATAAAACCGACCTCGATAAGTACGATGTAGTGGTACTCGGCGACTCTTTTGCCGAGGGCTCCCATGTCTCCGATGAACACGTCTGGCCCGTCCTGCTTGCTCAAAAGACCGGCTACACCGTTTATAACCTTGCAATGTCAGGCGGCTATCCTGACAGTTACCTTCAAACACTCAGGACATTCGGCTTGGGATTATCCCCGAAAATTGTCATTTGCCTGCTCTATGAAGGAAATGATTTTCGCGATTCCAACTTTCGCCAAAAAACCGGCATAGCAGAGATTCTAAACTCCTGCATCAGAACATCGCCCATCCGCAGGGCATGTCGAAACATGCTTGTTCGGTATCTGTCCCCGCTCAACAGCAGCCGATTAAAATCAATGGTCGCCAATCCCACAAGCCCCGATGACAGCGAGGCAGCGTCTGAAATCTCTGCCGCCGCGAACAGCCCGCTTTCCTTTTTGCCTGTGGCTGTCCCTGATGGCAATGATGCTAAATATTACACCTTCAAGGTGAAAAAATTGCTGGCACATTTTGAAACGCAGGAGAAATTCATAGGCTCGTATGGCTGCAAAAAAACTTTTGAAGCCATCTGTGAGATGAAAAAGCTCTGCAGCCAAAAAGATATTCGGTTGATAGTTGCTTATGCTCCCGATGAACCGCATATCCTTTTGCCGCTGATAAAGCATAAAATTACACCGCAGCAGCTTTATGCCTTTATGTCGATAAGAGCAAAGAACCTGCCTGTTCCTGAAAATCTGATGGACTTAACGCTGAGCCAGCTGAATATCCAGGAATCTGAAATAGAAAAATTCTGCCGTCAGCAATCAATCGAATTTGTAAGTTTGACCCAGGCTTTGCGTCAAAGCGTAGCTGCAGGCGGACAGGCATATTTTACCTATGACCAACACTGGACACCCATCGGCCACCAGGTCGTCGCAGAACTGCTGTCCGGCTGCATCAAAAACAACACCGACAAAAATAGTCGATAGTTGATTATAATTGTTCCACTACCGTAACAGGTGCGATTTTTTCCAATTCACTCTTGAGCTTCTCCGCCTGGCCGACAACGACCACTACAAGTTGAGCTGGCTTTATCGTATTCTGTACCAGACGCTCGCAATCTGTCTTTTGTGTATTTGCGATACCTATAAGTAGTCTATCGAGGTAATCTCTGCCGAGCTGCTGCGACTCAATCAGCCACAAATCGCCCGCTATCTGCTGCGGCGTTTCGCGATTCTTAACGAAACTGCCTAATATGTAAGAGCGGCTGTCATCAAGCTCCTTTTGGCTCGGCCCTTCTGTTTTAAGTCTGCTAATCTCATCAAGCACCGCCTTAACCGCCTGTGCCGTCGATTCGGTTTTGCTGAACGTACCGACATTAAACTCGCCGGCAAAACGCTGCGCCGTATAACTTCCCCAGACCGCATAAGTCAGCCCTTTGGCGACACGAATACTCTGATTCAATCGGCTGTCAAAAGCCCAGCCGAAATAATTGCTTACGACCCTGCTGGTAAAATATCCATCCTCGTGCCGCGTAATACCCAATTGGCCAACACGGATTTGGCTCTGTATGCTGCCTGGCCTATCCACAAGGTATATGTGCGTTTGGCCGGCTTTGGCCACTTGTGGCAGTTTCACTTGCGGCTTTGCGCCACTTGCCTGCCATTTGCCAAAAGTAGAATTAGCCAGTTCGACTGCTTTATCCTCATCAATATCGCCGGCAAATATCAGGACAGCCATATCTGGCCTTGCAAACTCATTCCACCATGCTTTCAAATCCTCGATGGATAATATGTTAACATCCTCAATCTCGCCGGTTGCTGTACGTGAATACGGATGTTTGCCGTACAATCTTTGCCGAAATTCCCTTTCAGCCACATATTCCGGCTCAGCCGACGCAACCGCAAGCGATGTAAGCACCTGCTTTCGCAGTTTCTCAAACTCCGCAGGCGGGAAGTTAGGCTCGAGCACAACCTCGCCCATCAGTCCCATTGCCCGGCCGATATGCTCTGTCAGACAGCTCATACTCACCATCGCTGCATCCATATCGGCGCCTCCGCCGAGGTTAATCGCATAAGTCTCAAGCTCATCGGCAAGCAGGCCTTCGCTGTATTTGTATGTCCCTTTTGTAAGCATCCCCGCAGCCATCGCAGCGGTTCCCGGCTTATTCTCCGTCCAGCCGCCCGCTAAAAGTCCAAGCTGAACGCTGACAAACGGTACCTCGTGATTGGGCACAATAATTATCTTAAGCCCGTTCTCCAATTGCCTGCTGCTGAATTTCGGTGTCAATTTCGCCGGCGCAATTTTTGCGACAGGGGGGTCTTTGGGGAAATCCTCACTTCGTACCTCTCCGGGTCTGCCCGGCTTTGGCGATTGTTTTTCCGGCTCTGCTGTTATCTTTGCCTGTTCCTCTTTGTTCCCACCTGAAACCATTCCTAAAAGATTTCGCTCAACCCTAACTTCCAAAACCCGCTGCGGTGTCAAATATTCTTTTGCCACGCGGAGAATATCGTCGGCTGTTACTCTGCGAATATCATTCATCTGCCGATTGACCTGCGAGACATCACCGACATCAATCGCCGCATTTCCCAGCGCCTTGGCCTTGCTCTCCACCATCAGATTATCTGTCACCATCCCTCGCAGCATCTGGTTTTTCGCCTTTGTCAGCTCACGTTCGCTCACCGGCTCTGTCCGCAGTCTTGCTATATGGTTTTTGATAATCTCAAGAACGCTGTTGGCATCTGCGCCAAACGGGGGCAGTAATGCCCCAGCTCCAAACAAACCATCCTGCTCAAGCGACCACGAAGTCGCTTCTGCCTGTACCGCCAATTGCTTCTGGGCCACGAGTTCACGATACAATCTGCTGCTGTTGCCGCTGCCCAAAATCTCTGCCATAATATCCAGCACCACCGAATCCTTATTACTTACAGGCACTGTCCGATACACCACTCCAACCCCCGGCGCGGGC
>JAPLMV010000201.1 GCA_026386835.1 Planctomycetota bacterium
TGGAAAACAGGGGGCAGCGTGTGGATACGGTGGCGGCGTGTAAAAATCTTACGAAACGCTTTGACAGCCTGACGCTATTTGAAAATTTGAGTTTCGAGCTTTTCACCGGCGATCGTATAGGCATCATCGGCCCAAACGGAATGGGCAAAACAACGCTGCTGAAGCTTGCCCTTGGACAAATCGAGCCGAGTTCGGGAACTATCGGGCTTAAGAAGACCCTTTCCATCGGTTATCTTGACCAGGCGGGAGCGGAGTTGAATCCGGAAAATACCGTGCTTGAAGAGGCGGCGCTGATACTACCGAAAGCGCTGCCTGAACAGCTGCGTAAACGGCTTGGTGCATTTCTTTTTATTGGCAACGATGTGTTTAAGAAAGCGGCGGACCTTAGCGGCGGAGAGCGGAATCGATTGGCACTTTGCAAGCTGGTTTTGTCCGAGCCGGAAGTTCTTATACTCGATGAGCCGACAAACCATCTTGATATTCCGAGCATCGAGGCGCTCGAAAATGCGCTGCGGGATTACACGGGGACAATCATCGCCGTAAGTCACGACAGGTTTTTTCTCGACAGGGTAGCCCAGCGGCTTATAGTGCTTGGCGCAGATGAACTTGGCAAAATGGCGCCTGGCAGATTTGAGTTTATAAACGGGTCGTTCAGCCGATATGCCGAACTCTTGGAGCAAAGGGCATTAGAACAGGAAACAGGCGAGCAGGCTGCAAGGCCGAAAAGGCCAAAGCAGGATAAGCCGAGAAAGACAACGCCGCCGGAACTAAGGCAATTTAATGCCTGGCCGATAGAAAAGATTGAGCAGGCAATTGAGGAGACGGAGGCAACTATAAAAAAACTGCACGAAAGTTTCGGCGATGAAAAAGTCTATAAAGATTACAAACTGCTCGCCCAGGTGCAAGGCCAGGTTAAAGAAAAAGAGCAATATCTCGAACTGCTTTACAGGGCATATGAGTTGAAAACAAGCAAAAGTTAGCCGCATTGCTTTAACTTACTGTCATAATCTCCGCTACGCCGACACATCCCGACTGTCGCTGGCGGACCTGTTCGACAAAGGCCTCGAGTCGGGTGATGAAGGTTGAATCCTCCTGGCCGTCAAAGCTTAAATTCAGAATCGGCATGTTTCCGCAATCTGCGCTGAGGCGCATCGTCTGAGTGCTGACGATTATGGAAGGCATACAGGTAAACGGCATGGCGTTGACCACGCCGCCGATGCCCTGGTGATGATACTCAATTATTTTGCCGACGCTGAGTACCGCCTCGCCCTCGAAGGAATGATGTATATAGGGACGAGCCAGCCGAACGGTATGTTCTACGCGCTGCTCGGCGAGTTTGCCGAATTTTTTCTCGAGTGGTTCTGCAAGCTGTTTCTCAAGCCGGTGCTGCACATAGTCCTGCAGGAGGTTAGTGAACCAGTCTCGCAGGTTGCCTTGCCTGGCGGCATTGTGCCTGCGGGTAAAATTGGTATAGTAAATCCATTCTGCAACAGAAGCTAATTCACAGGCAGCGCCGAGCTCTTCGAGCCGGGCAATTACGTTTCTGTTGGCAAAGGGGTGGTTGCGAACGTAAATCTCGCCGACAATTCCGATTCGGGGCTTTTGCACCCTTTTGTCAAGTTCCAGCGAGGCAAAATCCTCTGCGATGGATTCCATAAGCTCTTTCAGGCGGGGGAGACTGTTGCGTTCCTCGATGGCCTGTACCCATCGCTTTAGCGACTTATCGTAAAGCTGTTGAGCATGGGCACGGTCTGCGGCAAAGGGACGCAGCTTCAAAAGCACTTTGAAAAGTAAATCCACTCCCACACTCGAAATCCACACGTCTTTCATAAAAGTATTCGTCGAGAAATCGCCGAGACTGCCGGCAAGCTCACGGTAAAAGCTGCCGTCCTGGTTCGGCGATATAACGGGGACATCGCCGGCGCCGGCATATTTTAAGATAAGTCGGTGCAGGCAGCTATACATTCCGAACCTGCATGGGCCGGAACTGCCGGGCATAAAAAAGGCAGCCTTGTCAGGGTCAAAGCCCTCTGCCCTTATGACCCTTAACATATCGCCTGCGGTAATGGCACATGGCAGGCATTCTTTGCCGGTAGTGAATTGTCTTCCCTGCCGCAGGGCCTCTTCGTCGGCAACGGGCATAACCTGTGCCGGCTGACCATAAGCCCTGAAACTTGCGGCGATACCGTAAGCACAATCGCCCATATACGGAACATACCATGTGCGCTGCTGACTGACTGCCTTTACTTCGGCTTTTGGTTTGGCGGCCTGCTGCTTCGGCTGTTCTTTGGCGGGGTGATAATTTTTCAAACTTTCGAGGAACGCTTCCAGCCGAGTAATCACGCCTGCATCGGCGGAATGCTCATCGAGTTCAAGCTGGAGACTTGGCTTGTTGGCCATAATGTCCTTGAAAAATGTCTGCAGGAACGAATCAGGACCGCAGCTGAAATTTGAAAGATATACCGCAAAAAGCCGCGGGTCGTCTTTGATTAGTTCGGCGGCTCGCAGAATCTTCTGGCCGTAACTCCAGTAAACCTCACTGTGAAGATTTGGGTCAGTCAATTGCGCCTGGTCAAGTGCGAGCATATCTATCGGAATAATATCTACGCCGAGTTCGGAAAGTTTGGCCGACA
>JAPLMV010000223.1 GCA_026386835.1 Planctomycetota bacterium
CTCGGTTACTACCGCATTGTATATTGATTTTACATAGGCTTTGTCCTCGGCGAGCTGTCGGCAGATTTCAGCCAGACCTTCGATTATCTGCATCGGTTCGAATCCGCACACAACGCAAGGCCGGTGGAAATCGTCGACTACCTCTCTAAAAATGCCGAAGCCGGTTATCACGCTTACATGGCCGGGACAAAGAAATGCGTCTATTTTGTCATTTTTCGCACTCAATAAGGCCCTCATCGCAGGTACGACAAGCTTATGCCCGCTTAGAATACAGAAATTATCCAGACCCTGCTTCGCCGCTTCCTTTACCGCCACCGCCGTCGCAGGCGCTGTTGTTTCAAAACCCACCGCAATAAAAACAATTGTCTTTTCAGGATTGTCCCTTGCCAACTGCACGGCATCGGTGCTGCTGAGAACTATTTTGACATTTTTTCGCGGATGTTTTGTTTCGAGCGATCCGCCTTTTCCAGGCACACGAATCATATCGCCGTAAGTGGCAATCAGGCAGTCGTCCCTATCGGCCAGTGTCAAAATAATGTCTATATAACTCTGGTCGGTAACGCAGACCGGACAGCCCGGGCCTGTTAAAAGCTTTAACTGTTCGGGCAGCGTTGACCTTATGCCGTTGCGGAAAATGGAAACCGTATGAGTTCCGCAAACTTCCATTATATTGATTTGCCGGCCCAGTGCCTTACAGGCCGCGTCCATAAGATTATGTGCCTTATAAATTCTCTCGAGCATAAAAGTATATTTATCCTGAAACTTTGTTTTGCGTCTGGCCGAAGTCATCAATTTCCGCAATAAGCTGCCAGGTCTTTTTTGCCTCTTCCTCATCAATAAGTGAAATGGCAAAACCGGCATGCACCAGTACCAAATCTCCGAGCTTTGCGCCCTCTATAAGGGTGGTCTTGATATGCCAGCGGTTGCCCATCGCATCGACAACCGCATTATCGCCATCCAGCTCGATTATTCTCGCCGGTAACGCCAAACACATATTACATATTCCTTCGCTTCAAAATACGACAAGCAGTCTTGTAGGGTGGGGTCTTTACCCCACCATTTTGGCTACGAGCGACGACGCTATAGCTGCTTGTCCTAAGGATATTCCGCCGTCATTGGCGGGTACCTCTTTGTTAAATAATACGCTAAACCCGTTTTTATTCAAGACCCAAATCAGACGATTTATCAGATAGCTGTTGCAAAACACGCCCCCGCTTAGGGCAACTGTGTTTAATCCGTTTTTTTCACGGGCCTTAAAGGCCATTTCCGCCAGGCCGTCAGAAAGACAATTGTGAAACCGTGCGGATATAACGCCGGCGGCAACTTTTCCCCTTATATCAGCAATCATCTGCTCTGTCATTTTACGCAAATCAAGCTGTATCTGTTCGCCGGTATCTTTTACAAGCTCAAAACCATAACCATCTTCAATGCCGGCTTCAATAATCGACTCAATCGCCATCGGAAGCTGTGCCTCGAAATGATTGTATGTCCCTATGCCTGTCATCGCCGCAACTGCATCGAAGATTCGCCCCAGGCTCGAAGTTTGCACGGTATTAATCTGTTTTTCGATTTGCTCGAATATAATTTCCGCCTTGCCGGCGTCCGGCTCGATTCTTTCAAGCAGCCATTTAAATTTCGCCGGTGTGAAATCGCCGCCGTAAGTTTTCTTTAATAACCCCATCACAGGCCTTATGGCCTCTTTGCCTGCCAAATCGCCGCCGGCTAATGTGTAATATGCCAAATGGCCGAACCTCTCAAAATCTTCCAGCGAGGCAATCATGCACTCACAGCCCCATATTGCCCCATCGCTGCCGTAGCCCGTGCCGTCACATGCAATACCTATTACAGGCCCAGCCATATTATGCTCAGCCAGCACCGAGGCAATATGCGCC